>JAHHTS010000154.1 GCA_020024475.1 Oscillospiraceae bacterium | reverse complement strand
AAAAGTTGAAAAGCGAAATGGAGGAATTGACCGCCCGCAAAATTGCTCTGCAATCGGAATGCAAAAAAGCACAGAAGGAAGAACGAAAATACGATACCCTCCGGCAGAATGTGGATGCCCTGTTAGAGCAGCCCTTCATAAAAGGAAGGGGGACAGACATTGAATTACAATAAGGTCGTCAAAAAAACAGACCATCTTGTCTTCAGGAGGATATGATATTGTCCTTAAGTTTCGTGTTCTATTTTATATCTACTCCTAAATCATCTAAAATATCTTGAGTCAGTTTTGAAAGGGGCCTCCGACCAGCATCTTCCTTCCCGAGATATGATCCATAAAGAATTCCCAGCATTTCCTCTTTATCACGAAACAAGCCATCAAAATTTGCTAGATATTCTCTTAATTGTTCATCGCTATATATCTTTGCCTTGGCAATTATTTCTCTCACATAGTCAGTGTGACTTTTATATACATTATTCAGTTGAAAAGTTTCTATAGAATTATGAATTTCTTCGCAAGCAACATTTTCATGCAACTGAAAGACGGGAGATAAATTGAAATTGGTTATGTTCAATAATGAATCAAAATCTAACAATTCAAACTTGGCTTTTGTTCCGAATTCCTGATCATATGGGTATACATGCGGGAATAAGTAGAAGTCCTTCGTTCCTTTAAAACGAGAATTGCAAATCTGACAACTTGGGATGAAGTTATACAGTGACAAGGATAAAAAGGGATAGAGATCCTTGGCATAGAAATGATCAATATCTGCAGTTACTCTTTGTTTGCCATTATTGGAGAAATTGGTTATATATTGCCTATTACAATAAGGACAAACAGTGACTTTCATAACAGATAATAATTGAGACCTGAACTTAGGAGCTAGGGCATCGTAATCGAAAATATCTGCAAAATCTTCTATAATTTTTTGAATTTCATCTTGGTGTTTGAAATTTATCTTTTCAATTAGCTTTTTTTGCGAGTAAATAGTTTTCAAATCTGGGCTGGATAACAATTGTGTAGCAGTAATGTTGTCGAACATAAATAAGTTTTCGGTTTTAATTATAGAAGTAATAATGTTTTTACGCGTTACTCTGTCTCTTTCACTAAGTGCTTTTTCCTTAATCCGTGGCCAATACTCCAGAACATTGGTCCATCGAACATCTCCAAAAAGAAGTTCGCTAATTTTTTCATAATAGGCGTGAATGTATTCTGCAGGATTTTCACTCAGTAAAAACTTTATTATCTTATCTTCGCTAACTGCGCCAATGCTATCGCAAAACCAAAGCTCAACCAATTGATTCGCTGTAGGAGTTGGAGATCCTGAACGTTTTTTTATAATGCACCTTTTTATTTCAGTGATAATGTCACCTTTTACAGAGTATATTTCTTTGATATGATCCATATCAAAGAGCGATTTATTAATCTTTATCATCTTATTGTTCCTCAGAAATTATCGTATCTAATGCGTTGTAGGTCTCTTTAATAGCATCTTTTAGCGCAGATATCGCTTCACGATTATATGACACGCTATTCAGATTCTTCGTAAGAAGCCTAAGCCTTAATATCTCTTCTTCTACGTTGTCATTAGAATACTCCGGATAACAGGTGTAAAAAATAGACAGAAGCTTGTGTCTCAATAGAGGATCTCCAATCATTTTTATAATGGGGAGATAGTTAACACATGTATTTCTGGCCATATTGTCTCCGTTTTCTCGTAGATATATTAACTGATCAGCTACTGTTTTGATTTTTTCATAAGCATATTCACCCAATGAATTTGATAAATAAAACCCATCCTTCAATAACTCATGTATATTGGCGCCGAATGTAAGATTCTTATTTCTGGTGGTATCTATATGAAGATGTGCTTGTCTGCGCTTTAAATAGATTATATTCTGATTTGGTACATCGGACAGGACCAGGGGAGAGTGTGTTGTAATTACGATTTGGATATTCCTTCCAGGATGCTGGAATGTCAACTCGTCCGAAAGTGTCTTTAAGCACCGCCTCTGCCATTCCGGGTGCATATAGAGATCAATTTCATCAATTAACAACATTACATCGTCCCGAAGCGGAAATGACTCTCTGTGAATATATTCGTCAAAATGCGGAGGAATTATCATCCATGAAAAAATATTTTGTAATGCTCTTTCACCAGATGAAAGTCCTGTGTCATAAATACGTATATATTTTAATACAAAAGAAGAAGACGACCGAGCAAAAGAGTCAACACTCTCACAGAAGTGTTTATAGGTAGATGCATCTTTGTCATAATGGAGTACATACCCAGTTTTATATGCCATATCAGAATGGGGAACATCATTCTGAATAGCATCACAATTTTTTATTAGACTGAATAACTGTAAAATTTCCTCATAGCCATTTTGATAGTAATCTAATTGTTCCTTATCTGTATTTGCGAGGTCTTTGCAGTGATTTAATTCACGGCTAATAACTGTAAAACAATCCTCTACACTATGAATTTCTAAATCATTCCAATCAATATGATTCCATACATATGACATCTCAAAAATCAGATTAAGAGCAAGCTGAAACATTGCGTTTTTTCTCAATTTTAAATCAGTGGATGACATAAATTTTCCATATAATTTTAGTAATTCATCCAACTGCCTAATTGGTGTTTTCGGAAAATCGTGAGCATTACTGTTGACAGAGTCATCCTGCAATTTAGTTAATAATCTGTATTCTTTGTTTTTATTGATAAGTACAGCAATACCATCAAAGCTGAATTTTAATATTACATGTTGTCTAGGGGCAATAGATGCCTTATCTAAGCTTCGATCAGAAAGATAGTTATAATAGCATATATCACAGATACCCTGAAAATCTTCTAAAGTTTTACTTTTGCGAAGAAGACTTTGCAGTACAATAAAACTGTTATTGTAATATGGTTCAATAGGTTTTTTAGTAATTTTATCGTAAAAAAGATCTGAAATACTTCTAAGAGAATTTGGAGTGAGACCTATGCTATTAAGTTTTCCATGGGTAAAACATCCGTTAAAATTTGCAGCATAGTTACTATTTGAAAGATAAATAACAGTCTGCTTTTCTAATAATTCAGCGATTTTGGTATACTCCTCTAGATTTAAGTCATTGACGTTATACTCATATATACCGGTTTTATTTATTAATTCACCAGGCATAAAATTATGAACAATTATAATATCGCTGTTATTCTCAATAATTACAATTTTCTTTTGTCTCTGGTATTCATGCCTATAAAATTCTTTGTACTCTTCCTGTGTTTCTTTCCTACTTGGATATAATCCTCCAGAATATAGGCTGGCAAGTATAGATGTTTTTCCAGCCCCATTTTCGCCCACTATTGCAGTCAACCCTTTTATTACTTTTTCTTCCCATAGATCTACGTACTGAGGAAGGTTTTCACATGTGAGAATATACTGAGAATCATTGGAGGACTTTATAACTGAAAATCTGTAGTGTATGTCAAAATGAAAACCTTTTTGTTGTATAAAGCCAGTTTCGTTTTCATTTATCCATGTGTAAAGTAATTTCAAAAGATAACCCCCTAATTTTATGCTAATATCTGTGATGTTAGCTTTATTGAATAGAATTATATTTCCTAATTTGCATCTACTAGCTGTATAAATGATTGTATCAAACTTCCTGTTTTTTTCAATGAACTATCATAAATTTGTGCCAAAATTCTGAATTGCAACAATCTAATAAGCAACAAGAGATGTCACAACAAGCTAATAATTCCTTTACACAAAAAAGAGGGAGCGCCATCACCGGACGATATCCGATGATGGCGCTCCTATTTTGTTTGGTAAAGGTGTATAATTGCTCTTTTCCTTGTGTAGAAGCAGTTTAAATCTCCACATAGGGAATCATATTGTCCCTACATAGAAAAGCCTCCACAGGCGGTCTAATCGCCGTTTTTAAATCCTAATTTCTACACTTTTTAGAGCGAATGGATTGATAGTACGGACAGGACACGACAATCACCCGAAAACTCTGCTTGCAGGGATGGATACAGCCTTTACAGAGTTTGTTATACTGCCGTCTGCCATTTTCGCCTAGAAAGAAGGCCCATTCTATTCGCCATTTTTTACTTCTGCTCATAAATCCCCCAGCTCTGGCGGCTTTTTGTGGTGTTCCACTTTTTCGGAAGGCTTTCGGTCGGCACACTCCTTTTTCGCATCCGCCAGACGATCCATGATAGAAGATTTCTTTTCAGTGTTCTCTGCCGCTTTCTCCTGTTCTTCCCCACGACGACCGTTGTTGAGTACTCC
>JAHHTS010000153.1 GCA_020024475.1 Oscillospiraceae bacterium | reverse complement strand
AATATTGTTGATAATACTAATAATGCACAAATAATTTTTTTCATCAAATATCTCCATCTATGAATTCTATTTATTTAATTATTATAGCATATAAAAGTTAAAATACATACTACTTTTGAATTTGCTAAAAAGTGGACTATGTCGTGGATAAAGTAAGGACTAGTTTATGGTGAAATGTATGAAGGCAGGTTGCAATAATGATAAAAGCCAAAGGTTAAATACAGGCGAAAGTTTTTCGCTTGCTGTTGTCGTGAGCAACTTTGTCGGATATACATAAAATCAGGAAGAAGACAGCAAAACTGTCTTCTTCCCAATTAAAAACTTGTTAAATTTTCATAGAATGTCTGTTTTCACAGACTTTTCCTCACAGTGTCTTATTATAAAACAAATTATTTTTCACGATAAATATCGTATGTAAGGACCTTTGATTTATATGATTCATAGTAACAACGAATAACATAATTATTACCTACGAAAATATGAAGTGTAAGTGGTTTGCTGTCTTTCAGCATAGCTTTAGTAATAGTTTTATTTTCTGCATCATATTTATATTCCCATATATTGTCATCAAAATCCACACGGAATATGGTATCTTTTTCATTCCCTCCAAAACAATAAGTCTGATTATCTTCAAAACTTATCAATTCTTCATTGTTATAATTATACATACATAATGTTTCAGGTTCTTTTCCGTAGTCAAACCAGAAATAATCATTAAATGCTACTATGTTAGATGTAGGTAATTCGAGAACCCTTGTCAATGTATTATTTTCTATTGTACATAACAGGTTTTTTCCATTAGTGCAAGAAATATATGTTAATGGATCAGACTTACACAATATAGAAGGAAATAATTCGGGAGTAATAACTGTTTTATTTTTACCTTCAAATTCAATAATAGATCTTGTACTTACCTGTGTAAATGCAATACCTTTTGATGTTTCTATAATGCCGAAAAAGTCATCTGTCAATAATGTTAATTCATCATTGCAATACAAATATAATTTTTCATCTGACGAAGTTTTTGTACAGAAATAAAAATTTTCATCTACTACATATATATTACATAACCATGATTTTAGTTTTGAAACATCTACTATGTGAGTGATTGTATTATCTTGTGGATAATAAGCAAATACATCTTGTGTCAAAGTCTTGTTACCATTTACTTTTTCAGTAGAAATATACATAACTCCATCGTATACATTTGAAATCCTTATATGATTATAGTTCTTATATTCATTAGGTATCAGTTTTTTTAAATCTTTTTGAGTAAAAGTAGTAATGAATTCATAATTAGATTCTTCAGCTTCCACTAGCGTAAGTGTAGTATCACTTTTTACAGGTTTAGTAACTGGAACATTGTTTTCCACTAATTCAACTTTTTGCGTCTTGATGTCAGAAAAACAAGCATTAAATGACGCTAATACTGTAACGATAAGAATATAAATAATTTGTTTCATATGATAATATCCTTTGTGTAATATAATAATATATTATCATATGGAATAGAATTTGTACAGAAAAGAAGAAGCCTGTTATTAGGCTTCTTCTTGATTTTATTCTTCACTCTCTTATGTTGTTGCGAGAATAGGTCCAATAAGATTAAGGGCAGGTAACAAAATAACCATTAATCCTGCTGTAGAAACTGTAATTCCACCAGAAACTACACCGATAACGATAACAATAAATGCAGCTACATAAATAGGTTTTACTACAACTTCTGGATCTGACACGAATTCATATTTTGGGGGATTAGATGTAAAAGTCACAACATACGTAGCTTTAAAAGATATTTTCGAATCAATGGTTTTATCATCCGGAAGAAGGCTGAAATTATAAATAATTTCAAATTCTGCACTATTATTTGTCATAGGTTTGAATGTAAAGTAGAATTCACCACCAGGGAATTTATTACCAATATTTGCAGCCAACTGGTAGGCGTTATCTGCTCCATTAATATCTAATTCCAACAGTGCGCCTTTGAGCCCCATTGCGTTTGCATCAACACTATAAGTGCCATTACCATCAGTGTCATAATCTATAGTTATGCCTTCAATTTCTTTACCAACAATGGTATGTGAGTCAAATAGTTGATACTTAGAGGTTATAGTAGCTTCTGGAGTTATTATTGTTTTTCCATTTACAGTTTCATTAACCAAAAGCTTATCTCTAGTAATATCAACAGGATTTTCATTCAATTGATAGTTGTCTATTATTAAGTTTGCGAGCTCAATTTTCTTATTTTCCATAATCTCTGGTACGGCTTCACCTTTTGACTTAAACTTCCACAAACAGGCTAGGCTAAAAGCGGAAACCCAGGAGAGAGAACCGTTAATTGCAGCAAGAAAAAGATTTTGATTTTTGAGTTTAATATAATGTATATTATCAGAATAACTAATAGTATTGTTTGTGTAAGGTATGATTTCCATATCTAAATCGTCGATATCCTCAGAATTAGATACGAAACCACAACTATTGTTATCAGTTGTAACTAGGGTAGTTTTACCTTTAAAATTAGAAACCATTTTAACGCCATTTATAGTGGAAACGATTGTCCAGCGTTGACTGTTTTTATCACCCGCTATGTCAAGATTCAGTACGTTTGCAGAGGAACGAGCTGCGCCACTAGAACTATCAATATTAATATATTTATTACTATTGCAGTCCTGAATATAAAATGTTTTATCAAGCAAATTCTGCTGAACAGTTTCAATATAAGAGTTAATCTTATTTGCTTCAACAGCAATTGTGTAAAGCTTTGATTTAAGGCATGGACCAGGACAAAGTGTAGCAGAATACATAATATGGTAAGTCAGCTTTTCACCAACTACAAGTTTACCAAAGTTATTTCTTCTTGGAATATCTGCCAGCAACATTACCTTCCATGTTTGATACCCATGTAACCTGTGTACCTTTTACTGTACCTACAGCAGTAAGATAGAGGTTACGATTATGAAGATAAATATAGTATACACCGCTTGTGTATTCTTGAATTTTAACCAAACCATCTGTTGTGTTGCCAGCTTTAGCATAAAGTGTACAGTTAGGTGTTTAATAGAATATAGATTGATAGCTCTTGTTAAATCCACATTGTACAAAGATAAGCGCCAGAAGTAGGTTCAGCATCAAACTGCCATTTTTGCATAGGGTCATTTTCAATCTTAGACCAAAGTTTAACGTGCTGTTTGTCACCGGTATATGAGCTTCCATAGATGTTAAGATAGAAATTGGTGCCATATCGTTTAACATAATAAGTTTTGTTAGGTATAACAAACATAAGTAAAATTCTCCTTTTTAAATAAAATAATATTATATTTTGTAATAGCAATAATTTATATCTGCAGCTATTCATTTTTGCCTTACATAATATAAGGAGAAAAAGTCTTTTTGTTTTTTGTTAAAAAATTTACATTTTTCTTGTTTGTAATATAATATTGTTGATATAAACACAGGACATTTTGCCACGAAAAGAAATATAGAGCTTATATGCACATTAATATTAGCTATTACTTTATTCAGTTATTTGAATAATCCCGTATCCATACATGGATTTTCTAAAGAAAACAAAAATATTGGTTAAATAATGCTGAATATTTGGCAGAACAGATTTGTGTTTACACCCCAGTATTTTCGAATCATGATATTAAAATTGAAAACAGAGACATAATTATGTCTTTTATAATTTCAGCCATACATATTAATTATGAAGACTACATATACAAAGATTCATATCATTTAGAAACAGATATGTTTTATAAATCCGTATGGGATGCAAAAACAATACAAAGAATATCTTACGAAGTATTCCTAGAGTTAAATTTTGATCATTATACCAAAAATATAGATCATGTAGAAAAGCTCCATCCTATATAAAACCTTCTTCTGATTTTACTGGGCCATCACTGGTTATTATAACACAAGCACCAGCACTATTTTTCGTCCAGCCAATATTAGTATGACTACCCTTACCTAAGGATATATGAAAATGACAGCCTATGGAAATTCCCTAATTCCCTTATAGAAAAATTGGTTCTCTAACAATTAAATTTAGTATCTACTATAATGCCATATAAAGTATCATCATTAGGATGAGTTACCATCATTACAATATAATCTTCATCACAAGGTATTACAACTTTCGATGTTGATTTCAACCAAATGTTGTACCTGTTGCAATAAGATGTATATTATTGTCAGCATTGTTTCTATAACACTGAATTTTATACAAGTTTTAGTAGTTTGGCTTGGAGCTATTTCCCAAGTGATAATTATTAC
>JAHHTS010000152.1 GCA_020024475.1 Oscillospiraceae bacterium | reverse complement strand
TTGTCTGTCAACGAAAAGGAACAAGATGTTTTGATTGAATTTGAGCTTGTTTTGTTATCTGAAAAAACAATACTATGAGAAAAATTAAATTTTTAATGGCATCGCTTTTATTTTGTGCGATGAGCTACGCAGGATATATGGGATATGAAAGAGTGACTATGTCAGAGGCTGAAAGATTTATGTTGGCAAATGTGGAGGCACTGACACTAAATGAGGGAACTCCTAGTCATTCATGTGCTAGAAGATCTGGTCCTAATGGAAAGCTGGAACAAAGAATGTTTTGTGATTCAAGGACAAGTGCTACGATGATTTATCCATGTCCGATGGCAAGTTCCGTGGATTTTTATGTAGACGGTAATATGGATCGTTGTACAGATTAATCACTATTGTAATGGTCTTAAGAATGATAATAATCTTTTTTGGACCATTATATATAGATTGTTCAATTAAAATAAAAGTATAAGGTCGTGTTTAAGATTATATGTTTTTTTGTATTGATATTTGCATTTTTTGCTTGTAGTCATAGAAATAAAGATATCGATTATTTGAATGGGAATATGGTATCTTTCAGTAAAGATAGTATCCGAACACAGAAAATGAAAAGTTATGCTATTGGTGTGGCAAATTGTGGCTATGGGATGTTTTCTGTATATGATTCTTTATTGATATTTTGGAATCCCAATTTCCCTGATCATTTTTTTTGTATATATAGTGTGGATACAGAAAAAGAGCTAGGCTTCTTTTGTAATAAAGGACGGGGGCATAATGAGTTTTTTTCGATTGGACCTATAAATCAATTATTTCAAACAGAAGATGATTTGAAAACAGTTGTTTGTGATTATAATGCAAAGAAAATATATAATTGGAATATAAGCCAGTCAATCTTAAAGCACAATACAGTATTTGATACGATTGTTTCATACAAGCACTTGAAGAATAGAATGAATTCGACGGTGGATAATTTGTTTTATTTATCAGAAAATGTTTATCTTGCTAAAATGAATTCGTTGTATTTTGAGGAAAGTGAAAAATTACTTCCTTATTATCAAAAGTGGGGGATGGCAGATAATAAGATTGGTGATTTTTCTCTATATAAGGGAGTTGTAGTAGGAAATGAAAAAGAATATGAACAACTTAGAGGTAGAACCTATTCAGTTGATGTGATAAAACCGGATGGAACAAAGGTGGTTCAGGCAATGCGAGAAGTTCCTCAGATTAATATAATAGATATAAAAACTGGTCAGACAACTTTTTACCGGCTTTCGGATATTTCTGAAGCTTCAATTTTTGGTAAGGGAAGTAGTAATAATGTTTATTATAATAGTGTTCAGGCTGATGATAAATATATCTATGCGACATATTGGGGAAAAAAGCAATGGGAGGTAGGACAGGGAAGCAAGTCTCCTTGTATTCGTTTGATTCATGTGTTTGATTGGGATGGTAATTTATTGTATGAATTGGAAACAGATCGTCCATTTTTTAGAATAGCTTTAGATCCGATAAGAAATCGATTATATACTGCAGATTTAAATACGGATGAAATGTATTATCTTGATTTGAATGAATTTTAGCTTTTATTGCAAAAACATTGAAATAGACCGAATAAAAAGGACTACAATCAAGCATTTACAAAATAACGAAAAGTATTTCGTTTTGTTATCTGAAAAAAACAATAATATGAGGAAAATTAAATTTTTAGTGGCATCGCTTTTATTTTGTGCGATGAGCTACGCAGGATATATGGGATATGAAAGAGTGACCATGTCAGAGGCTGAAAGATTTATGCAGGCAAATGTGGAGGCGTTGACGAGCGGAGAGAGTGGAGGAGGTCATGTGGTAGCATGCTATTGTAAGACTAGGATAGTTGGTCCCAACATTTGCGTTGATCAAGGGAATGGTCGGTATTGTGGTGGAGATCCTTGTGATTCTCATGATGGTAATTGCAGATAGTTAAAATAATTGTTGTACAAATTTAGTGGTTGCTATTCGTAGATTAGCAACCACTATAAATAGATTTTGGTTATAGTTGAATTATTTAATTACAAAATGAAGAAGTTTATTGGCATTATTGTGATATTATTTTTTTGGGGTGCATGTGAAAAGAATGCTGTAATCGTTCATGTAGGGAAGATGTGCATTAAGTATTCTAATACAGAAATTGATACAATTTGTGTAAGCCTTGAAAATTCAAGTGGCATGGGTAATTTTTATTTTAATGATTCGATAATTACTTTTGTTGATGAGATGAATTGCAGGTTTTATGATATAAGTTTGGATGGGCAATTGATTGACAGTTATTTTGGAAAAGGTAATGGTAAAGATGAAATCAGATCATTATTGTTTGCTTATCCGATAGAAAATGACTCATTGAATAGGGGAATTATTGTTGACAATAATGATATTGTGACTGTTTTTAATATGAAACATAAAAATATTGATTATAGCAAAAGGCTTGATTTTGGTTGGGAAAATAGAAAGCATGCCCAATATAATTCCCCTAGTTTATATAATATACCTTCTTTTACGGATTTTGGTGTATCATTTTATTTGAAATCTGATTCACTGTTAATTTTCCCTGTCAATATTGTAAATAGAATGACGAGCACTCCAGATAGAATAGTAAATAAAAGATATAAAAAGGGAGCAATTTGGGGCAAACTAAATTTACATACGATGAAAGTTACTGAGGTTGTGGGAAAATTTCCTGAAATTTATAAAGAAAAACCTGTACCTCATATGGAATTTTTTCAATATGCTTGCTCAAATCATATAGTATATGTGAATCATGGGATAGATTCTTTGATTTATGTTTATAAGTATCCTGATGAATTGCAATATACTATTGGTTATGAATGTTTGAATATTAATAGGGATTACACATTTACGAAAACGATTGATTATGGAAATATTTTAGAGAGCGATTTACAACATGTTGGCGTTAACTCCGGTTTAATGTTTTGTTCGGAGAACAATACGTTGTGTCGTACATACGTAAAAAGTATCGCAACAGGATTGTCCGGTATGCAAATATACGAAAATAATGATTTGGTTGCAGATGTGGAAATGCCAGCTTTTTTTAAATTGTTAGGTTATAAAAATGGATATTATTATGGAGTATGTTTTATTCCAAAAGAGGAAATGGAGACTACAAATCTTATCCTATATAAAATAAAGTTTGTTGATTAGTATGAAGTTAAATAGAGTATAAAAATGAGGACAATTTATATATTTATCCTGCTTCTTGTAGTTCTTTCATGTTGTAATGAACAACATATTTCGAAAGAACTTCGACTATTGCAGTTACACCCAATTATTTTACCTCAAGACGATTTGATCGTTTTTAATTCGGATTCGATAATCAATAGTGAAGAAAACAAATTGAAATATATTATTTACAGCGATTCTCTTGCTTGTACTTCATGTATGATAAATAATTTGGTTTCATGGAATTCTCTTATTGAGTATGGCAAAAATTTTAATAAAGAAATAGGTTTTTATTTTATCTTCTCTCCTGAAAGAAAATATTTGCGTTCAATAAATATGCTTATACAACATAGTGAGTTTAAGCATCAGATTATTGTAGATGAGAAAAAGTATTTTGAAAAATTAAATCCTTATTTGCCGAAAGACCATTTATTGCATACGTTTCTGCTGGATGAAAACAATCGTGTGATTCTGGTAGGAAATCCGTTGCACAACAAGAAAATCAAGGAGATGTTTTATAAGATAGTGGAGGAGAAGTTGGGTAAGCCGGGTGAGGTTGCTGTCAAGGAGGATTGATTGTGGCAGTGATGGATTATATGGCGAAAAAGGGGGCAGGCATATTATTGGGAGCGGTGTTTGTCCTGTCCGGTTTTGTGAAGGCAGTCGACCCGGTGGGCTTTTCTTATAAGATTGAGGAGTATTTGCGGATGTTCGGGTGGACGGAATGGCACAGTGCTGCCGTATAAAAAAGGACTACAATGAGCATTTACAAAATAACGAAAAGTATTTCGTTTTGTTATTTGAAAAATGTGATATTTTCCTGTTCGTATGCCCTTGCTCATTCTCCGAATGCTTGTTTTGTAGCCTTTAAAAATTATCCGGTTTTTGGTTTTCAGCCCTTGAATGGTGGGAAACCTGTTTTTAAAGGGTTGTCTGTCGGTAAAAAGAATGAATACGAAGTCCGCAAGGGGATGCCTTACTATTCCAATCCCATATTGTTTTATACTTATGCGGTATCTTCCGATAGTCATTGTTATGTCTTGTACCAAAATGCAGAAAAGAAGGAAATGGCTAAAGGAGTG
>JAHHTS010000151.1 GCA_020024475.1 Oscillospiraceae bacterium | reverse complement strand
ATGTATATATTATGTATTAAAAAACTTTTGATTAAGATTCATAATCTAAATCCATTATAATAATTAGAGTCAATACAATTTTGCAAATAATAATATGATATTATTATTTTTACTTTACTATTTATTAAATTAAAATTAGTATAAAATAAAATGGCTGTCAGTAATACTGACAGCCATTTGTATTAATTGATCTTTACGTTTTCCCAGAGTGTATTTATATAATCGAGTGTTTCTTGATCAAGGTTACGGAATGCGTATTTATTATAGTTTTCTGAAAAATTCTCTACATCAGGGTAAAGAATTTTAATTGCGTCTTCGCCCATATTTTCGATATACTCTTCGTTTTCATAAACAAGACTATTTGGTGAAGCATAAGATATATATTCTGCGTTGGCAATAGCAGCTTCTTCTGAAAGCATAAAATTAATAAAAATTTCTGCTAATTCTTTGTTCTGTGCACATGTTGGAATACACATCGCATCTGTGAAATAATTAGTTCTTTCAGGATAGTAGAATTTAAGATCTACTTCTTCTGATTGAGCATCTAACATTGTAAAGTAATCTCCTGCATAGTATGAACCAATTGCAGCTTCACCAGATTCCATCATATTATAAATTTCATCCATTACATAGCTTTTAACAAGTGGTCTCTGTTTAACCATTTCATCAAATGTTGTGTCCCAAACTGCTTTGTCTGTTGAGTTTACATCTAGATTAAGTTTGTACATAGCTGTACCGAAAGCATCACGGGAATTGTTGTACTGAAGAATGTTGTCAGCATACTTTTCATTCCACATAAGATCCCAGCTACCTGCATCTTTTTCGTCAACTACATTGGCATCATATATGATGCCAACCATACCATATGTGTAAGGAATTGAATACATATCTTCAGGATCATAATAAAGTCCTTTGAAAGAGTCAGAAATATATTTATAATTTGGAATATTATCAAAATTGAGTGGCTGAAGCAAACCTTCATTTGCCATACGTGCAATCATGTAGTCTGATGGAATAATGACATCATAACTAACTGCACTATGAGAAATTTTGTTATACATATCTTCATTAGAAGAAAATGTGCTATAATTTACTTTTATTTTTTCGCCATAATTTTTTTCATACCATTTTTCGAATTCTCTTATTGTGTCATAACTATCTTCACTACCATCTGAGATATATTCACCCCAGTTATAAACATTAAGTGTAAGTGTGTCGGACGAGCCACAACCTGTTAGTAAAAAGCTTAGTGACATAACTATTGCAATAAAAACTGAAATAATTTTTTTGTTCATTGAAATTCCTCCTAATTCATATAACTTAATAAAAATTTTTATCGATTACCGGATTTCCGGTTTCTCTTCATTTCTTTCAATTTACGATTATCTTCATTATCTATTATATTGCTAATTGTAAGTAATCCCATAGTAATAAAGAAAATGATTGTTGCAAGCGCATACATTTTTGGAGTTACAGTCTTTTTTGTCATGCTATAAATACGGATTGGCAGTGTATCAAATCCATTTCCAGATGTAAAGTAGCTTATAACAAAATCATCCATTGAAAGAGTAAAGGCCATAATTGCACCAGTGATAATACCAGGCATCATTTCTGGAATTTCAACTTTGAAAAAAGCTCTCAAAGGTGTACATCCTAAATCCATTGCCGCTTCATGCAACGACTTATCCATTTGCTGTAACTTTGGTAAAACTTGCAATATGACATAAGGCAAGCAAAACGTAATATGTGCTATAAGCATAGTCCAAAAGCTAAGACTCGTTGTAGCACCAAAAAGTCTGCCAACAAAAACAAACATTAACATAAGAGAAATGCCTGTAATAATGTCGGGGTTTGTCATTGGAATATCGGTTACCGTTTTCATTGCTGTTCTATACCATCGTGAGCGAACTTTATTTATTCCAACTGCTGCTGCTGTACCCATAATTGTTGATATAACCATTGAACTAAATGCTAAAATAAGTGAATTTCCAACAGCATTAAGTGTGTTTTTATCGTTGAATAATTCTTTATACCATCTAAATGAAAATTCTGAAAAAACAGAAAGGCTTTTAGCATCATTGAACGAAAAAGTAATAAGTACAACAATAGGGGCAAAAAGAAAAGCAAAAACAATAACACAGTACAATTTAGAAAGATTTGATAATTTTTTCATTATTATTCACCTCCATAAACGTACTTAGCAGTAATATATTTTACTAAAGCCATACATATAAGCAAAATAATCATAAGAATAAAAGCGATTGCTGCTGCAAAATGTAGGTTATTTGAAACATATTGCCCCTCAATAACATCACCTATGAGTAAAAACTTACCATTACCAAGTTTTTGTGAAATATAAAAAGTACTAATTGATGGTATAAGTACCATAGTTATACCTGAAATTACACCTGGCATACTGAGTGGAAGAATAACTCTGCGCAAAACAGAAATATTACCACATCCTAAGTCTTTTGCAGCTTCTATAAGATTTAGATCCATTTTAGCCATAATTGAATAAATAGGTAAAATCATATACGGAAAATAATCATAAACCATTCCAATTATAACAGCTGCCTCTGTACCAATAATGTGCATAGGCTCTAATCCAAATTTCCCAATAATATTATTAAAAATACCTTTATCTTGTAAAATTGTCATCCAAGCATATGTTCTTATAAGGAAGTTCATCCACATAGGAATCATTATTAAAGTCATCATCGATTTTTGTGCTTTTTCTGTGGATCTTGCCATAATATAAGCCATAGGATAACCAAAAATAAGGCAAATAAATGTAGAAATACCAGCAAGCTTTAATGAACGCATAAAAATCAAAATATAAGTGCGAACTTCTATTGTAGTTCCATCATTATTAAGAATATTACTTGTAGCAGTGAAAAATCGCATTATATTTTCTGTTGTAAATGCAAAATTATTGTCTGTAAAAGCATAATAACCTATAAACAATAATGGTACTAGAATAAACAACAAGGCCCACATAGAATATGGTGCAAGAGCTGCGTGATAACCAACATATTTCTTATTTAATGATTTTCCACTCATTCTTCTTCATCGCCTCCTGGATTAGAAAGTTCTTCCAATTCATTGGAGAATGATGAGTAATCACCAAACATACCTGAGTATTTTGATTTTTTCATAATATGGATTGCATCAGGGTCAAGTGTTATACCAATATGTTCATTTACACCAACAAAATCCGTTGTTTGAATCATCCATTTGAAACCTTTTATATCAACGATGATCTCGTAATGAACTCCCATAAATGTAACAGATGTTACTACACCTTCAAGCATTCCCTGCATAGGAGCAACTATATCGACATCTTCTGGACGAACAACTACATCTACTGGTTGATTTTTATCAAATCCTGTATCAAGGCACCGAAATTCATGTCCAGCAAATTTAACTTTAAAGTCTTCTAACATAATACCATCTATAATATTACTTTCACCAATAAAATCAGCAACAAATGCATTGACAGGTTCATTATAAATATCAATAGGAGTTCCTATTTGCTGGATTTTACCCTCGCTCATAACAACTATTGTATCAGACATACTCAAAGCTTCTTCCTGATCATGTGTTACAAATACGAATGTAATACCAGTACTTTTTTGGATTTTTTTAAGTTCAGCTTGCATATCTTTGCGAAGTTTTAAATCTAGTGCACCTAGAGGCTCGTCAAGTAATAAAACTTTAGGATGACTAATAAGTGCTCTAGCAATAGCAACACGTTGTTGCTGACCACCTGAAAGACTTGTAACTCTTCTTTCGCCAAATCCATTAAGCATAACTAGCGAAAGCATCTGATCAACTTTTTCTTTTATTTCTTGTTTAGGAACTTTTTTCTCTCTTAATGGGAAAGCGATATTTTCAAATACATTAAGATGTGGAAATAAAGCATATTTTTGAAAAACAGTGTTTATGTTTCTTTTGTGTGCAGGTTCATCATTGATTCTATCACCCATAAATACAACATCACCTTGGTCTGGTTGTTCAAAACCGCCTATAATTCTCAATGTTGTTGTTTTACCACAACCTGATGGTCCAAGCAGAGTGATAAATTCATTATCATTAATATCAAGACTGATATTATCAAGAACTGTCTCACCGTCAAATGCTTTGGAGATATTTTTCAATTCGATAATTTTTTTCATTTTTTCTCTCCCATTTGTATATTTTAATCTGCTACCATAATTTTAAAACAAAAAAAGATGGCAAGCCTATTATGGCATGCCACCTGTTAAAGCAATAAAACAACATTATACATATAGTAGGTAATATTAATAAATTCCCTACGATAATGTGTTAAATCACAATGGGATCAGAGTCTATATAGCAAAGATTACTTTTACTA
>JAHHTS010000150.1 GCA_020024475.1 Oscillospiraceae bacterium | reverse complement strand
TATTATATGAATATAAATTTACAAGGTAAAGTATAATTACCGGATAGGAAGGAGATAATTTTATGTCAAATCAGTCACTTACAGATGTGCTGAACACTACCGCAAAATTCATTGATTCAAGTTTTGAACGGCCAGTGGAAGCTGAATTTCTTTTAGCAGATTATGACCAAGAAGTTTTCAAAATAGTGAAAACAACTGCGCAGCACACAATAACTCAGAAATATGTAAACGGTTCTAAATTGGTAATTGAAGGTTTTTTTAAAGTTTGTGTTTACTACCAACCACCAAACGGTGCAAATCTAACTGTTATAAGTAAAAAATTACCGTTTCAACATCAAATTGATATACAAGTAGCCGTTACTCCACCATATTTTATAAATGTAGACGGTGGACTTGAATATGTTAATACTCGTGCGATAAATTCATCTAGGATAGATTTGCGAGGAATTTATAGTTTTCAAGTGGAAGGATATAATTATTCAAAAACGGATATAACCACAGCTATAAATAGTACAACATCGTGTAGCGAAACTGATAATTTGATTCATTTCTACTTATGTGGAAACGGAATAAGACAATTTTCTATAGAAGATGAACTAGACATACCTGATAATATAGAAAAAATAATAAATATTACTCATAGTAACAATAAAAGTACAGTTACATCATATCAAAATAAAGTAAATGTTAAAGGTAGTGTGGAAGTCGATGTTGCCTATACACTGGAAAATGATATGATGTTATATCACGCTACAAAAGCTTTAAATTATAATCAGATAGTTGATATAGAAGGTACTAAAGAAAACAATATTTCGTTTGCAGATTTTTCTGTTTTGAATTATACAGTAACAAAAAATCCAGATAACAAAAAAACAACTTTTATATTGTCGGTAGGGCTAGATGTAAAGGTTTTTGAAAAATCAGAAATAATTGCAGTAAGTGATGTATTTTCAAAAATTTATGAATATACAAAAGAAAGTCAACCGATTCTTTACGATGAGAATTTAATTTCAATAGATAGAACTACCACTGTTTTGTTAGAAGATGAAATAGGTGAAGGATTTGAACATATTTACGATTTTTCTGAAATATCATCACCAAAACTAATTTTTTCGGATGAAAGCGTTGAATTGAAATCAAAAATCACATTTAGTGCAATTTTGAAGAACTCTCAAGGAGAATATGAATGTTTTTCTAAAACAGGGGAAGTTATTTTTGATACAGGCGAAGAGATAAGTGAACAAAACGAATATTTACTAGCAGCAGACATCATTGATAGCAAGGTAAATATTGACGGTGGTAGATTTAGTGTAAAAATAAATATTGGTTTATCTGGATTTGTAATTAAACGTCGCAGAATAAATATAGTCAGAACATTTGAAGAAAAAACAGACCGATTATTAAATAGAGAAGGCGATGCTCTTATTTTGTATTATGGGCAAAAAGGTGAAAAGTTATTTGATATAGCCAAGAAATACAAGACAGATGTAGAGAGCATAATGGAAGAAAATGAGCTGAACGAAAAAGTTCTGATTGAAAATAGAATGCTGTTTATACCTGCATTCGGAATGTGAGGTGGCAAGATGACCAATCTTTATGAAAATATAGAAAAACGAACAGGTGGAGATATTTACATAGGAGTTGTAGGGCCTGTAAGAAGTGGTAAAAGCACATTTATTAAGAAGTTCATGGAGGCACTTGTCATACCTAATATTTCAGATGCCGATAAAAGAACAAGAGCTATTGATGAATTACCACAGTCGGCAGCGGGCAGAACGGTTATGACTACACAGCCAAACTTTATTCCTCGGCAAGGAGTGGATATAGTTCTAGGTGATAATCGGAATTTAAAAGTTAGACTTGTTGATTGTGTGGGATATATGATAAAAGGTGCGCAAGGTGACACTGAAGAGGGGAAACCTAGAATGGTAAAAACGCCATGGTTTAAGCAAGCTATTCCATTCGAGAAAGCAGCTCAGATAGGTACTCAAAAGGTAATAAATGAGCATTCTACAATAGGAATAGTTGTTACAACAGATGGTTCGATTACAGATATACCTCGAGAAAATTATATAGAAGCTGAAGAAAAGGTAGTTTCACAGCTGAAATCAATGGGGAAACCCTTTGTAATTGTTTTAAATTCAGTTGTACCGAAATCACAAGAAGTAGTAACTTTGGCAGATCAAATTTCTAAAAAATATTCAGTGCCTGTAGTATCAGCAAATTGTCTTGAATTGACAAAAGATAAAATAGAAGATATTTTAGAGGTTGCTCTTACACAATTTCCAGTTAGAGAAATTCGCATAACACTACCAAAGTGGCTGATTATGCAAGACAGTGACTTTGAGGCAAAGGCATCTATAATGCAAGCTATAAAGGAAAATTTTTCTGATATTAAAAAAATAAGTAAAATATACAAAGCATCAGAAAATCTTAAAAAACTTGATTTTCTAAAAGGTGTAAATTTTGGTAACATAGATTATGGTACCGGTTCAGTAACTTTAGAAACAGAGGTTGACAAAAAGCTTTATTATGATGCTCTTAACTCCATAATTGGTACCGATGTCAGCGATGAATGGGCACTTATGCAAATGATGAAAGAGCTTGTTTATGCTAAAAAAGAGTATGATAAATTAGAGCCAGCTTTAAAGCAAGTAGAAGCTACTGGCTATGGTATTGTGATGCCATCGCAGGACAAATTGCAGCTTGAAGAACCTGAGATGGTAAAACAAGGTTCTAAATACGGTGTAAAATTGACGGCATCTGCACCTAGTTTGCATATATTGAAAGCTAACATATCCACTACTGTTTCGCCGATAATAGGAAATGAGCAAAATGGTGAAGAGATGGTTATGTCAATGATGAAGAACTTCGAGAATAATCCTTTAGAAATATGGCAGAGTAATCTTTTAGGAAATTCGCTACAAGAACTAGTAAATCGGGGATTGACTGCTAAACTTGCTAATATTCCTCCAGAAGCAAGAGAAAAGTTGGTTCAAACTATTGAAAAGGTAGTAAACGAAGGTTGCCAAGGACTTATTTGCATAATATTATAAAAAAATCATTCTGATTCAAGTTATATTGAGTCAGAATGATTTTTTTTGTATAGTTTTATTTTTTCATTTCTTTTTAGCTTTTTTATTTGGGCTTCTCTTTTGAGAGCATCACTTTTTGTTTCAAAAATTTCATAATGAACAAGAAAAACAGGGGTTCGGGATTTTGTGTATTTTGCTCCTTTTTTGTTGTTATGCGTTTTTATCCTTTTTTCAAGATTTGTTGTCCACCCTGTATATAAAGTTCCATCAGAACATTCCAATATATATACATAATGCATTTTATCACCCTAAAGAAGTTTAACATAATTAAAAATTTTAATCAATTATTTTATAAATTACAATATATAATAAAATAATTGTTGAAAATACTTAATAAATAAATAGTAAAATATTGATATTTTTACAACTTTGTTATATACTAAATAATATAAGCTTTTTATAAATTTATTTGGTAGTGATAATATGAGTTTTGACATCAAAAAATATTGCCACATAAGCAATGTGGTGCGTGAAAAAGGCAACACCAAAATAGAATATGACCAGATTGGAATCAATCTTTTCCTTGTTGTAAAAGGAAATTGTAAAGTTTTAAGTCACGATACAGAACTTGAGGTGAAAACAGAGGAAATTATTTGTTGTGAAGGTCATGTAATAATAATGCCAAGTCCAGACTGCGAAATAATGGGCTTTAATATCGGTGGAATAATTGCAGAAAAATACTCTAAAGAAGTAAAAACTGCGTTTATAACAAGTGGAATATTCTCACCGTTTTTGCCACAACAGATAGTACAGGTAGTTGAGAATATCGACACTTTAAGCGAATTTTATATTTCTAATCTCAGCTTTGAAATAATCAATACTCTAAGTCATGGTGATAAAAAAGCTGTTATAGCCAGTCAGATAATCGTTGATGCAATTAAACTTATAAAAGAAAACTATGCAAATAACTATGGTGTGGAAGAATTAGCACAAGAACTTAAAATTTCTAAAAGTCATTTAGTAAGAGAGTTTGACAAACACACAGGAACAACTCCTGGAAAATATCTAACTAGTGTAAGAATTGATGCTGTAAAACAGTTACTTACACAAACATCTCTTTCTCTTGATTCTATTGCACATCTTACAGGTTTCTCAGGCGACAATTATCTTTGCAAGGCGTTTAAAAAGGCAACCGGGGAGACACCTATGGCTTATAAGTCTCGAATCATTTCATTACAATATTTACCTAATCAATTAACTTTACAAATTGAACCAGATATTTATACAGAAAAAAGAACTTCTAAATGAACAGCTCCAATTTGTGTAGACAGTACAAAAAGGCATCTGATGGTAGAATTATAAAGTT
>JAHHTS010000149.1 GCA_020024475.1 Oscillospiraceae bacterium | reverse complement strand
CAAAGCTGAAAGACTCAGTATTGGAATCAAACAAAAAAATAAAACTAAAAATCTCATATATATTTTTTTTACAAACATCTATCTGATATTTAAATATAGCAGATAGATGTTATAGATAAACAACTCTTTTGCATTATTTCAACATCCACATTACATTATTAACATCATCTATTCCACCATATTGAGTTTCTAAAGACTTTTCTACATTTTCTTTGTTATATGAAAATTCATCTGACGGATACAACCAACGTACTGGTATTTTTGTCGGATTTTTGAAATTCAAATTAGTATTCTCATTAATAGGAAAATCCGGATAGCCAGTTCTTCGATAATCATAATATGGTAAATAAGGTGTTTGCATAAACATTGATATATATTTTTGCTCGATAATTTTTCTTAAATCCTTTTCAAATTCACCTGTTAATTGAATTATTGCAGAATTTAAAAAAGAATTAATTACTTCATCAGATAATTTCACACCATGATTAAATTCCTTTTTATCAGGAGTGTTGTCTCTTACAAACTCCATACTAGCCTTTATAGCTTCTTTATAAAATCTATCAACATCTTCTGAAATCCAACCACGTAAAGCAGCTTCTGCCAACAAGAAATTTTGTTCGACATACCCTATAGTTATAAAAGGTTCCCCAGAAATATTATGAGTGTATCTCCTATTGATTGGAGAATATTTCTTAGCAGAAAATATTTTTTTTACTTTATCAAACTCTTGCGAAACATCTACACCATAATAAGCTTCCCAACAATCTTCTGGTGTACCATTATCTATTTCTACCTTTACAGGATCTGCAAAATAAAAAAGTCTACTATCTTTGTTCTCTTTTAATAAATTTATTAATAGAGATGATAACATAGGGTATTCCCATGCTTTATAAATTGAATTATTTACAGGGTATAATTGTCCTTGCTTATCAGAAAAAGTCAATTGTAAATTATCTTCATTTCCTTTCATAAGTTTATTACTTTTGTATATACTTTTAAATCGATCTCTTACCTTTAGATTTTCATCTTTTTCTCTTTTAGACAATTCCATCAAAACTCTCATTTCAAAAACAGATACTACTTTAGCCCACTGTTCTACATTTCCATTAAAAATAGGGTCACCTTCAAAATCATTAGCTTTACAAAACAGAGTATATGAGTTTTCAAGTTCATTTAATATTCCATTTAGCACTTCAGATTGAGGGGTATATGTTGGTTTCAAGATACCTTCTTTTCCTTTTAATATATCAGTATATGGTATATCTCCAAGATTATGAGTATAACCATATAATATTACAGATTTTATAAACAAACTCAAAGCTTGATATGCATCTTTATCCTGAATTGAAGCCAATTCAGCCATTAAAGCACAATCCTTTATTGTAGAATATCCCGCAAAAGATTCTCTGCCAAAGGAATTATAAACTTCAGGAACCTGGGTTGCTCCCCAAGTTACATATTTATCTAGCTGAAGATGAGAGAAAAAAGCGTCACTACCATTTGGCTTTACAATTGACATTATTGCTCCTGTAGCTAAAAGAGAAGACTTTACATTTGTAGATGAGTCACTATTAGTATTTATTTCCTCAAAATTATTACAAGAGGTAATAACTGATGCAAGAATTGCAATTATAACTTTTACCGTTTTCATAATTATAAGTTTATTTTAACATTAAATCCCACATAACGTATAGAAGGTGAATTCATATTTTCTTTGCCAATATCTGGATCAGAATATTTAAAATCCTTTGTCCACATCCATAAATTCTGACCTACAAAACCAACAGAAGCTCCTTTTAAATGCAATTTATTACATAAGTTAGGAGTTAATGTATAGTTTATAGCTAAATTTCTTAACTTAATAAAACTAGAATTAAATATATTCTGCGTTCTAACTTCACCAGCCCAAGGATTCATACGAATAGTATACACCTCATATGATACAGGCTTGTCATTAGATGCAAATATCCTATCATCACGAATAATATTACCATCAGAATCCCAATCAGCACTACCAGAAAGTACCTTCACACCTTTACCTATATAAGTTTTCTTTCCATTTACCACTTCATCATAACGAAATTTATTATCACTCTTTATATGAACTCCAGAATTCCACATAGCCTGATCTATCATAGAATGAGATAGACCTCCCACTCTACCATCAAAACTAATATCTACAAAAAAATTTTTATACGAAAATGAAGTACTCAAACCCCAAGTCCAATCAGGAGATGTATATCCTTGAAGAGTAGCTGTTGGGTTCATTAAAGGTAAGCCATCATTTCCATGTATGACATTTCCATCAGGATCTCTCTGATAATCAATGGCTGACAACCAATCCCAACGTGCACCTTTTTTTACCCAAGGTTTCTGAGTTGAATAAATAGGATCAACCTTTCCATAATAATACCTATCTCGTGTCCAGTTAAAAATTGCAGACCAATTAATCTCTTTTGTTTTTATAATATCTCCCTTTACAGTAATTTCCCAACCTTTACGAACTTGTTCTTCTTCAATATTAATCAATGATGAGCCAAAACCTGAAGCGTAACTAACCCTAGCAAAGCTAGAATTATTATAATTCAATTTGTTATAATAAGTCAAATCAAATCTTAATCTATTTTTAAAAAAATGTAAGACTGTTCCTAATTCGTAAGTACGAGATGAAGCTGGAGAGATAATAGCATCTTTTAATTGTGACGAAGAATAAGCAGCTGTCATATTATTCCAAACATCAGTAACGATGTTATAAACATTATTAATAGCAAAAATGCCCATATCCTGTTTTGTCACAGTCCAAGCTCCTCTCAACTTCCAAAAAGAAAAGAAATCAGGCATTTTTATAAATTCTGACATCACTGCACTCACTGCTACTGACGGATAAAAGTATGAACGTGTTTCATTAGGTAAGGTAGAAGACCAATCATTACGACCTGTTATATCTAAAAATAAAGAACTATTCCATGATGAAGAAATTTTTCCATACAAAGAGTTTACTTGTTTGGACTGATATGATTTTGATACTCCTGCAGGATCTACAGATGCATTCAATGAATAAAATCCAGGCATAACCAAACCTCCTTTTGTTTCTCCCATAACATCATCATTATTCATATAATATATAGTACCACCAAAGAAGTGTTCAAAACTAAAATTACCAATTTTATGTTCTGCAATAAATAATAGATCATTATTAATACTAAAACGCTGATACCGTCCTACACCATAATACCCTTTCTTACTACCCCATCCTGCAGATGATCCTATAGGAGTTTTCCATTCTGCTTTATTTGTACTTAAATCTGCTCCTGAACGTAAAATAGCCTTCAACCATGGTTTTATTTCATATGCTCCATTAACAAATGCGTTTATAACATTATAATCACCTGAAGACGTTACTTCATTTGCTATCAAATATGGATTCTCATAATAATTACGATCCATCCAATTTGAAAGTTCATTTTTTTTAAGCCAATAATCCTTATAATCTCTTATGTCAAATTCAGTACCTGACCATACCAACAAATTATATAAATAACCACTACCACCATAACCAGTTCCACCTTTATTTGGATAAAACCTTTTATTGTACGTAATACCAGCATCGACACTTATCTTTTTATATTTAATTTTTCCTGATACCGTGTAAGTTAATTTATTTAACTTTTCATTTGGCCATTGTCCTTTATTATATACATGTGTCAAAGATGTTCTAAAACTACCCAATTTACCTTTTTGTGTAAGACTTACATTATTATTAGTAACAAAACTCAATTCTTGAAAATTTTTCAAATTATTCTTCCCTTTAGATACTAACGGACATAATTCCCATTCATGAGTATATGGATTCCATTGTTCTGCTTCATGTCCAATATCCATTTTATCTCCCCAAACATAATCACCTGTACGATATTTTCCTCCTGTTCCAGAACTATAAGAAGTCTGAACTTCTGGCTTTCTAAGATAACCAGCATTAAACATGGTACTACTATTAACTTCAATATCAAGTCCTTCCTTCTCGCCACGTTTGGTAGTTATCATAATTGCACCACTTCCACCACGCGCACCATACAAGGCTGAAGCAGTTGCACCTTTCAATACATCTACCGATTCAATATCATCAGCCGCTATATCACGCAAAGAAATATTATTATATGGAACACCATCAATCACGACAAGTGGAGATTCACCACGTAATAATAAAGAAGGAGCCTCATTGAACTCTGTACTATTAGAGACATTCAATCCCGCAACCTTTCCTGTAAGATTAGTTGCAAAGTCAACACTCTTAACCCGACTCAACTTTTCTCCCTCAATCTTTTGTACAGAATAACCTAAAGCCTTTTCTTCTCTTTTTATACCTAATGCAGTTACCACAACCTCATCAAGAACTTCTGTGTCTTCTTTCAAGGTTACAGCCAACAAC
>JAHHTS010000015.1 GCA_020024475.1 Oscillospiraceae bacterium | reverse complement strand
TTTGAGAAAAATTCTTTCTTCCTGCTTTTTTTACCAATATTGAAAATTTTATTATATTATTGTAATATTAGACATATATTATATAGATATTAAGAGGTATATTATGATTTTATGTGTTAATGTAAGTAATAGTATAATAACTCTTGGTGTATTTAATGAAGATTATCTACTATTTAAAGCCAGTATAAGTAGTGATAACAATAAAACCTCTCCAGAGTATGCTGTTATATTCAAATCCATATTCGAACTATACAATTTTGAAACATCAAATATTACAGGGTGTATTATATCTTGTGTTGTTCCATCTCTTACAACAACTATTAAAGAGGCTATTACATATATTTATAAAGAAAAGATATATATAGTAGGTCCTAAATTAAAAACTGGTCTCAAGATAAAATCTGAAAATCCTAGTCAAATAGGATCAAGCCTTATATGTCAATCTGTGGCATTAAACAAGAAATATCCTATGCCCTGTTTACTTATATCAATGTGCACAGCCCTTTCAATGTTTGCACTAGATGATAATGGAGTGTTTATTGGTGGTGCAATACTACCCGGAATTAAACTAAGCGCTAAATCGCTTAATGAAAATACAGCCCAACTTCCTTTGATTGATTTATCACAATCTCCTAAAAGCGTTATAGGTACAAACACCACACAAAATGTTCAATCTGGTCTTATATTAGGAACAGCAAGTACTATAGATGGAATGATAAACCGATTCAAAGAAGAACTTGGCGAAAAACTATACTGTGTTGCTACTGGTGATATTTCTGAAATTATTTTATCACATTGCAAAAGCAATATTATTTATGATGAAAATCTTGTTTTAGAAGGATTAAAAATTATTTACGAAAAGAATAATAAATAATATTGTATTTTTTGTGTGTTTGGTATATACTCCTTAGTTGGGTGTATTCTCACCCTAAAAAGCTTAACGCTGTACCAGTTATTAGAACAGGACAGCAGTAAAGGAGAACTAAATATGAAAAACACAAAAACATTGAAAATGACACAACTGTCATTACTTATCGCAATTTTACTTATCATGGCGTACACACCTTTAGGATATTTTCGTACCCCTGGATTAGAGATTTCTTTTTTAATGGTGCCTGTTACAGTAGGGGCTATTGTGCTTGGTCCATCAGCTGGAGCTATACTTGGACTTGCTTTTGGACTTACAAGTTTCCGGACTTGTTTCGGTAGCAGTATTTTTGGTTCAGCCCTCCTTAGTATTAGTTTTATAAAAACTTTTATAGTATGTGTTGCAGCAAGAGCTTTAGCTGGTTGGTTAGCTGGTGTTATTTACAAAGCTTGTTCAAATAAAAATTTTTCAATAGCAATAGCAAGTCTAATTTCACCACTTCTTAACACACTATTTTTTATGAGTAGTCTTGTAATTTGTTTTTACAACACTGAATACATACAGAATTTTGCATCTGTAATTGGTGCAACTAACCCATTTAACTTTATAGTTTTGTTTGTGGGTGTACAAGGACTTATCGAAGCAGTAGTTTGTTTTGGTATAAGCAGTGTGGTAAGCAAAGCTGTTATAAAATTTTCTAAATAATATTAAATAGCCACGAGGCTGATATGTAACCCCCTTTACTTAACCAAGCAGTAGAGGGGGTTTTTATTCGTTACAGTTGTTAATACAAATCATAATGTGTAAAAGCCACATACCTTTAAAGAAAAAATTACACTATGGTCAAAAATTGAACAAGCTGTAAAACATTCTAATAAAAATATATAATTGACACTTAATGAAAAACTTGAATGAGTATAAAACTTGTAAATTAAAAATAAAGCATACCAGCTAATTAGAACTCATGAAAAGAAAACGAACATCAATCCAACTGCACCTTTAAATGAATCCGAATGTGAAGAACAAATTCGTTTAAAAGTATAAACTGTAAATATCAGAATCAATATTACAAAACACATTTTAAAAATATGAAACAATAAATCTATACTTAGATAATGTAATTGCTATGATAGCTGAATAATGAAAACAGAAATATATTATAGAAAATAATCAACCTATAAATCATTATAACAATTTTCAAAAGCTATTGATGAGTCTAACAATTACTACAATGGTGAACGAATTCAAGCTAAAACAAAATGGATGACTCTTAAAGTTTTAATAAAGTATCCATGTGATATTTCTTTATTATTCAATTAACTTTCATGTGGCAAGAAATTTAGGTAAATATTAGGGATACTTTGCTCTTTTTTATATAAATATTTTGCATAAGATTAGTTATGCTTTATAACAAATTCGATTATAAATTCATTTTTCAATATTTTGAAACTAATATAAATTTCTTTTTTACTATCATATATTTCTTCATTTTCTGTAGAGGCATATTATTATAATGTTTTATTATATTTTATAAGCGAAGTTTTTATTTATAATAATAAAATAAACTCTAATTTTCGACCATCTAATATAGGTACAAATAATACAACAAAAATACATTAGTAATTATCATATCACATAAATTACATATTATCCTTTAAAGACCTGTTATTTCCATTATTATTTTTTCTATATGTCTTGCTTGATTACCATTAAGACCAAAAATCAGAATTTTTTTATCATAACAATATAATCTTATTATGGTTGGAAAATTAGGAAAAAATGCTATAACTTGAAAACTAGAAATATTTTTCAACATTATATACAGTCTTCTGTTGAAAAGTTTTCCGGTTTGTTTTATTATACAATCATTTTCTATTTTAATTTTTAAACCGCTCATATATAACCAAAGCCATATTCCAACTATTATCATCAATAATGTAGTTATTATATCGTTAATTAGTAAATGCACAATGACAAATACTAATAACCATATAGAAATTATGACTAATTTACAAAATGGCATAATAATATACATACGCACACCTCCTATTTCATTTTAGGAGGTATATATTATATTAAACAAAAAGCACTCAGAAAAATCTGAGTGCTAAATTTTAATTTTGTTTATATAGTACTATTCCAAAAAAACAAACCAAAACTATAAGTGGATAAACCGCACCTAAATACATAGTATAGAAACCAATATTAAACGCTGCTATTTCCATAAATGATATTATAAAAATTCTAAACACGGCCATGAGTGCAAATCCTAAAAGTACCAGAGCCATTATTTGATTTTCCAGATTTTGATTTCTAAATTTTGAAATTGTTCTAAAAATTTGTACAAATGCAAAGATCAAAAGTGGAATTGTAAATACACGATAAATCCATGTTACTCCGTCCAAAAATTTATAGCAAATATTTTGAATTTTGGTGTGATAAGGAATGTCGGTATTTTCTATGGCAGAATAATTACTTTTATTATGAAGGAAGTTTTCCCATTTTTCTATTTGCCCTGTAGATAAATCACTTAAAGAACTTTGATAAGAATCTATTCCATACCAAGTAATAACTTTAAACATACTGCTAAAAGCATCTTTTATTACTGGTTTTACATATTCTCGTCTTATCGGAGGTGTTAAGGATGAACGCAAAGGCAAAGCGTTTTCATCTTGTTTCCAAATCAGTTTTACTTCCGATTCCAGTTGACTCCAAAATTCATCGGCTTTTTGAGCGCTTTTATAAAATCCTAATTCTTGTGCTGTACGACGAATCCGCCAATAAAAAGAACCTGCCTGATAATCTCCAAGCTCTGGATTTTTATATCCTCTTTCAATAGGCCCGTCTTCAAGATATTCTTTAAAAGGAGTAAAGCTTTTGCAATCTTGATACATTCTTTCACGAACATCTTCTGGTACCACCACTAATGGTTTCCAATTATCTTGAGACAAACTTGTCATCGCACCATAACAACTAGCAAATGAACCACTATTAAAATCAGTTAAAATAAACCTACCGTAATATTTATTATTTATACTACAAATAGTTATTACAAATATAGTTGTTATAAGTCCAGGTATGGCCATTGATAGAATTCTAAGTATTTTTTTGTCCAAGTTTTTATCGGTAAAAATATATATACCACATATTATCATAGCCACAATTGCAAAAGGAAATAGCCAATAGCCGTCCTCTCTTGTAATATATGCTGTTCCTAGTGCTACACCAGATATAATCAAAAAGCCTATATTATATTTTATATCTTTTTTTAAACGCAAAGCCCACCCGGCTAATCCAACAAAAAACACAGTACATAAAAGTGGAAAGATTGAATCACGGTATACCCTTAAATTATAGCTTGTGTATGTTGCTGGATTGTAAATAAAGACTAAAAACAAAGCTAATTTGCTCCAGTTTGTTTTTAAAATAGGAGCAAAACAAAAAACAGTAATTGCTCCGCCCAATATAAGCATAATACAGTTACCAACAAGATAAGGTATATTTAATAAATGAAGAACTGCTAGATACACTGCAAAAAATGGATATTTAGAAAGAGTTAAATAATTATACTCTCCTAACCAATTTCCACTTACTATATTATTTGCTAAGTTAAAATATAAATCATCATCAAGTGGAGCTGAATTAGGCATTATAAATACCATTTGTTGTGAAGAAATGAACAGTCGGAGCAGAGAAAAAACAGCTGCAATGACTAAACATTTTTTGTAACTAATATCTTTTTTTAACATTAAGAAATCTCTTTTCTAAAAATTATATGCAACAAAAATGCAAATTATTTTGTTATCTTTCTAATGCTTTCAATCACATATTGTTTCTGAGTAAATACCATATTAAGTATAAGTGATAAGTATTTAAGCACAAAAGCTAGAAGAATAAATAATCCGAAAAAACCTAATGAAACCACTAACATTGTAGTTGTCCACCCTGCTACTGGATTTGCAGAAAGAAAAATTACAACAGTGTATATGCCAACTAGCATAAGCACCATTGCCATAAGAATACTTAATGTGATACTGATTTTATACCCTATATCTGTAAAAAGAATAAGACTATTAAGTGCTAAATCATTTTTTACTGACTTCTGTGTATCGGTAATTTTTTCATTTGTTGTAGGTGAATAAACAATTTCAGAAACTGGAAGCCCACATGAAGCATAAACTGCTTTTCTATAAACTGTTTTCACACCCATAGATTTTACACGATTAATTCCACGGCGTGATATAACTGAAAATCGCTGTGTTTTAATCTTATATTGCATATTAGAAAAAGTATTAAATAGCTTGTAAAATATTTTTGATGTAAATCGTGATGTTCCTTGAGGTATAGCAAAAACAATATCATTTTCTTCAAGACTCTTATAGTATATATCCATTATAGTTTCAGGATTATAATCTACAAAAGGACTATCAAATTCAAAAACAAAGTCACCTATTGAAATATCCAAACCTGCAACCATAGCATTTTCTACGCCTTGAAAAAAACTTGTATTTATAAGTGTAAGACTTTTTACATTATTTTCTTCACAAAATTTTTCTACTTGAGATGTTGTTTTATCTGTGGAGCAATCATTAACACAAATTATTTCATATTTTTCGAAATTTTGTTTAAATAAATTATTTACTGTATTCAAAAAAAAGCTTACTTCGTTTTCATTATTATATAGATAAACAACTGCTGAAACGAAGTTTTTTTCTTTATTCAAACTCACCATCAAGAACCTCCTGTAAATCATAAACTGTATTTATTTTTCCTGACAATACACTTACAAAGTATGGCTTTTTGCTAAATACTTTAATTAGTGTTGGTCTGCTGTCATCTATTTCACTCATTTTAAGAATAGGTTTCATTGAAAACAGCGAGTGTGAATATTCAAATTTATAGTCATCTTTAAGATATTTTCTAGCAAGCTGTGACATGTATCCCCATGCACTTTTAGGTTTATGTGGACAGTTATTGCAATTTCCAAGGTGATGTGGAGTACAATAGTCTTCTATTCCATTTTGGCATTCAAAAGTTGGAAGCTTATCATAACTTGTAACATGTGGGGTAAAGGTAACACTTGTAAGTGAATGGTAACCTGTTTTTCCAAAAGGCATAATTGAGAAAAATGGTCCGTCCATCACTGTAATGCCCACATCTTTTAGCTCGTCGCTAACATTGCATAAAATTATTTCGCAAAGTTCGTACTTGATTGGAAATGTTTCAAATCCTACTAAACTGTTGATTTGATTAACGCTTGCATATGTGCTGTTAAGCACAAAAGGAGCGGTAAATTCCGTTCCATCTTTTAAAATTATTTTATACTTTTCACCAATTTGTTCTATTGTGGTTATAAAGCTATCAAATCTCAAAGTTATATTTGAAAGTTTTTTTATTTCTTCAATAAGTTCATCTCGGAGAATACGCCAATCATATGTATACTCCTTAGTAATAAATGTACCGTCACACATTTCGTCTTTGAAATATTTTGTATTAGAAATTGTTTCACACGGAATATTGGTATCATGACAGAACTTTTCAAATTGTTCTTTATTCGTCCAAGAAAAATTCTTACTTGTAGCATAAATTTTTGTGAAATCAGATTTTATACTTTCTGGATAATCAAGACAAAATCTATCAAAATATCCTCTGCTTTTACCAGCTGTTGATATACTTCTTGGATAATGGTAACCCATATGCACACGAGCCTGATTTATATATGTTGCACGTGAAAAAGGAGTGCTATCGCATTCCAATACAATCACATTTTCACCTTTTTTTCCACAATAAATAGCGCTATACAGTCCATAAAGACCCGCGCCTATTATAATTTTATCGTAATTCATTTCGTACCTTATTTGTTTTTAGGATTATATGCTCCTACTGCATTTGCAAGGAGAATCTTCATTAGTTCAGCATTTCCTTTTAAAGGACTTATCTTTGTAGGAATCTTGCCGTTATTAGGATAGGCCCTTGTTACTGGTACTTCACAAGTTCTCAATCTAAGCTGTGATGCACGTGTGGAAAGATATGCCAATAATTCATAAGTTTTGAATACATTTCTAAATGGCTGCACACCTGGATGTGTAAGATATTTTTTAGAATAGGCTCTAAAGTTATTTGTTGTATCTGTAAATTTTTCTCTTGCAGTAATTGATATAATCGGTGCATGAATAAATTTTACAGCTAAATGTCGTGACAAAGGCGTATTGATTGCCTGTCCACCTTTTATAAATCTTGAACCTTGAACAAAATCATAACCTATGTCAAGCATTTCAATAAATTTTTTTACGTCTTCGATACTATCCTTATTATTTCCATCTATTGTTATAATACCTTCATATCCTCTCTGTAATGCCCAATAAAAACCCATTCTTAGCTGTGCCCCTTGTTTACCTGGTCCTCTTTTCGTTAAAAGAGTATTAACACCTAAAGCTATAAGAGTATCATCATCAGTTCCACCATCAGTTGAACCACCATCACAAATAATAATATCACAAAGAGTATGCACCTTGTTCATTCTCGCCCTTACAAGTTCAAGACGAATATTATCTTTTTCATTTATTATAGGTATACAAAGACAATATTTAGTCTTTTTTTCACAGTATTCATTACAAGAAAAATCAGGCACGCCCTTCAAATTTCTATACTCCATTAAAAAGCCTCCTTGAGATATAAAATAGCCTGTTTAACATTTTTTATATCCCCTTGATTTTTCATTTCTATTGATAAGTAACCTTGATAGTCTATTTTATCCAAAACCTTTTTTAATGTTTTATACTCTGTACACGATGTAATGTACTCCAAATTAGGTGCCGAAATATGAATATGATTTATAACGGTCTTATAAGTTTTTACAAGATGTGGATTTTCTTTGTTGTAAATCATAGTTCCCATATCTATATTTACTTTAAGTCCTTCACTTCCAACTTTTTTTACGAATTCGCAAGTTTCTTTTGTTGTGTTCAAAAAGTTTGTATTGTATATAACCGGATTAGGTTCAATAGCTAGTACAGTATTGTGCTCTAAAGCAAAGTCACCAAGTTCTTTGAAAAAATTAACAGCAATTTCCATACATCTATCCTTACCTTCTTCAGGTAAATTTCTATTTTTTGGACAGCCAAAAACAATATTTGGAATAAACATACTCTCTGCAAATAAAATTGCTTTTTTTGTATAATTAAGCAAAAATTTTCTATCTTCTTCAGTGGCAAAAATATTTTTATCTATTCCATACCAAATACTCTGCATACTGCATATATCCAGACCATATTTGTTTTTAAGCATAAAAGCATATTGTCTTGCTGTTTCTAGTTTTTCATATGGGTTTGTAAAAATTCTTGTTGGAGCTATTTCAATACCATCTATACTTTCTTTCTTCAAAAAAGCATATATTTCGTTATCATTTTCTGCACTCCAAGCTATATTAGAAATTGCGTACTTCATACCATCTCACTCACAAATTTTTTAATATCATTATAAATAAAATCTGAATCTTGAATATATCCGTTATGTCCACCAAAAATTTCAGCGTGTTTTGTTCTAAAATCATAGTAAGGAGGATTTTCGGTTATATGATTTTCAAATGGTTTTCCTGTTAAAACCTTATGCAAATGACCTATTTCTATAGGTTCTGTTGCTATATTTAGAACTTTCACATTGTTTTTAATTGCAGTTTGTATATTATTATATAAATATTTCAAATTGTAATATTGAAATATTCCTCTGCTATCAGTAAAATTCAAAGCTGAGAAATTTAAGTTCTTAAAAATTTCTCTCAAATCATTTCTAATGATATCATCTTTCACTGCCCAAAAGCCATCACCTCTATCATCATAATATTCTTTCAATGTAGGCTCTTTTTGACAAAGTTCTTCAAGTTTTTTATCTGATAGTAATGATGGAATATAACTTATATAATCATATATAAAATTCTTTTTTATGTTTTTTCCATATAAACCCGGCAAACGAATAATATGATAATCGCTAAATTCATTTTTAACCATTTCTTCAAGATAAAGTCGGTTCTTTCCGTATGCCTCTAATCCTTCTAATTCCATAGGACTATCTTCGTTTTTTCCATTCGCATTTTTATAAACGTCAACCGTAGATATAAGAACTATCTTTTTAGGGTTTATTTTCTTTATATTTTCAAGCGCATTTTTAATTATTTTTAAATCTTCATCCGGAAATTTATTCGCAATAAATTTTACTGCAGGAACGCCAGCATAATATAAAATATCTGGATTTGTACCAAATGCCTCTGTTATATTTTTTGAATTGTAAAGTCCATCAAAATCTGTACTTTTTCTTAGATTAGACCCTACAAATCCTGTATATCCAACTAAAGATTTCATAATTTCACCTATATAATAAAAAACATAATAACTTATCATATATTATACTATTATTTATATATATCGTCAATTTTTATACAGTTTGATATATTGCTAAACTGTAAATTTTCACAATAAAATTTACAGTTTAAAACATTATTTCGACAAAATATTTATATTTAGCTGTGTATAATATAGAAGTTACACTAATATATCAAAGAACACCAAAATTAGTTATTTTATTAGTCAATATTATCTTTTCATACATATATCATAGTTATTCGCAATTTTCGACAAATTTTATATGATTATTTGTGTAAAATATGTATAGAAAAATCGAATTATATCTACTATTTTAGATATATAGTTTTTTCATTATTGGATATATAATACAAACTTCACAAATCTCGCAATATTCGGCAATTCTTTTTATAAATGTGGTTGTATAAAATGTATACAATGATAGTGTTGGACTATAAGGAGGAAGAAAAAATGAATTCATACAAAGAAATGTACTACTATCTTTTTAACCAGATAACAGATATCAATGAAATGTTAAAACAGGTACAACAAACTGCTGAAGAAATGTATTTGCTTCAATCTGAAGATCAAAATATAAATGGAGAATTTAAAGAGATAGAAAACAATATTTAAACTTAATATTAAAAGCAAATACATAGGAAATATTCTAATAAACAATTTAATATCAATAACAAAAAGCCGAGGATCTCCTCGGCTTTTTTATTATAATTTGAAATTACAGATCTTTCTTTTCAATTTTTGTTATACCACCCATGTAAGGAACAAGAACTTCTGGAATTGTGATAGAACCGTCTTCATTCTGGTAGTTTTCAATAATAGCTGCTGTTGTGCGTCCAACTGCAAGACCAGAGCCGTTTAATGTATGAACAAGCTGTGCTTTATCTGTTGGATTATTTTTATAACGAATCTGCATTCTTCTTGCCTGATAATCAAGAAAGTTTGAGCATGAAGATATTTCTTTATATGCATTATAGCTTGGAAGCCAAACTTCAACATCATATGTTTTAGCACTTGAGAATCCAAGGTCACCAGCAGAAAGAACAATAACTCTATGTGGTAAACCAAGAAGCTGCAATGCGTGTTCAGCGTTATTTGTTAGTGACTCAAGTTCATCCCATGACTGTTCTGGTCGTGTAAATTTAACCATTTCAACTTTATTAAATTGATGTTGACGAATAAGTCCACGAGTATCACGCCCTGCGGAGCCAGCTTCAGCACGGAAACATGCTGAATATGCACAATATTTCATAGGAAGTTTTGTTCCGTCAAGAATTTCATCTCTGTAAAAGTTAGTTACTGGCACTTCAGCTGTTGGAATAAGATACCAGTCTTGTCCTTCGATTTTATACATGTCTTCTTGGAATTTTGGTAATTGACCTGTTCCTCTCATTGAATCTCCATTTGCTATAAATGGAGGAAACAACTCGGTATAGCCATGTTCTGTTGTATGAAGGTCAAGATAGAAGTTGAAAACGCTTCTTTCAAGCCTTGAACCAAGACCTTTATAGAAATGGAAACGAGCACCTGTTACTTTTGCGGCTCTTTCAGGTTCAAGAATATCTAGTTCTTTACCTAATTCCCAGTGTGCCTTAGGTTCAAAATCAAATGTTCTTGGTGTTCCCCATTTTCTAAGTTCTATATTATCAGCATCTGACAAACCATCTGGAACTGATGGGTCTGGTGTATTAGGTATAAACAACAAAATTTCTTTCTGTCGTTCTTCAAGTTCAGCAACTTTTACAGCACCTTCTTTGATTTCTTCAGAAAGTTTTTTCATTTCAGCCATAAGTTCTGCTGTGTCTTTGCCTTCTTTTTTATATTGTGGAATAAGTTTTGAATCTGCATTCTGTTTTGCTTTCAAAGTATCAATTTTACTTGCAAGTTCACGTCTTTCTTCGTCAACTTTCAAAACTTCGTCAATTTTTGCTGAATAATCTGTACCTCTACGATTAACAGCGTCTTTAACTTCTTGTGGATTTTCTCTTATTCTTTTAATATCTAACATAATAAGCTCCTTTTATTTCTTTTCAAGTAAATTAGCCAGTTCTAAAAGTTGTTCCTGACTATTAAATGTAATATTTAAGCTGCCTTTGCCATTTTTATAACTAATTTTAACAGGAGTGCCATGTATTTCGCTTAAAGCAATTTCTACTTCCTTTATAATTGAAGGAATTTTTATTGTTTTCTCCTGTTTTGGTTCTTTCTGCATAGATTTTGCTAAAAGCTCACACTGCCTAACCGAAAGATTTTTTTCAACAGTTGCATTTGCAAGTTCGATTTGCTGTTTTTCGTCACTCAAAGACAATATAACTTTTGCATGACCAAGACTTAGTTTATTATCTTTTATAAAAATTAATATCTCTTGTGGTAGATTGAGAATCCTAAGACTGTTTGCTATTGATGATCTAGGTATAGAAAGTCTTTTGCTTATTTCATCTTGAGTTAAGCTAAATCCTTCCATAAGGCTTTTATAACCTTCAGCAATTTCAACTGCATCAAGGTCTTCCCTTTGTAAATTTTCAATAAGTGCAATTTCTTTAGCTTCTTGTGTAGAAACATCCTTTACAATAGCCGGAATTTCTGTCAAACCTGCCATTCTTGCTGCACGAAATCTTCTTTCACCGGCGATGATTGTATATCTACCTATACCGTTTGGCATAACAACAATAGGTTGCAATACACCATATTCCATCACAGACCGACTTAGCTGTTCCAAACTCTCGTTTTCGAAGTTTTTTCTTGGCTGATGTGGGTCAATATCTATATCTGATAAATTTATACTGGATGCCGAGGCATCCGAGATTTGCCGTTCACTGGACAAAAACAACGAGTCCAGCCCTCTCCCTAATCCGGTATTTTTCTTTGCCATGGGCATCTTCCTTTCTTAAACTCATTTTTCTTAAATATTTAAGTATATAGCTCTTAAACTATAAGTCATAATACCTATAATATACTACTTATTGCATTAAATAACAAGGGTTTTATATGTTTTTAATTACTTTAGTTATTTTCATCGAGTAGCTTCTTTACTTTATGCTATTTATTCCGATTTAAAAATTCTTCTGCGAGTTCCATATAGCTTTTTGCACCTTTTGATGTTCTATCATAGTAATTTATTGGCTGACCAAAACTTGGTGCTTCAGAAAGACGAACATTTCTTGGTATAGTTGTTTTATATACTTTATTAGGAAAATATTTTTTTACTTCAGCTACAACCTGTAATGTAAGATTCAATCGAGAATCGAACATAGTTAGTAAAACTCCCTCTATATCAATGTACTTATTATAGTGTTGTTTTACCAATCTAATTGTATTCATTAGTTCTGATAAGCCTTCTAATGCAAAAAATTCACACTGAATAGGAACTAAGACAGTGTCTGCTGCACTAAAAGCATTAATTGTAAGTAAATCAAGAGCTGGTGGACAATCAATAAAAATATAATCGTAAGCTTCGCTAACTTTATTAAGAGCATTTCTTAACTTTGCATGTCGATTTTCTAATGCAACAAGCTCAACAGCTGCGCCAGCTAGTTTTGTAGATGATGGAAGTACGTCAACTTTATAATCTGTTTTAACAATGGATTGTTTTACATCGTCTCCATCCAAAATTACCGAATAAGTTGAGTGTTCCAATCCTCTTTTTATAATTCCGTAACCTGATGTAGTGTTTCCCTGAGGGTCCAGATCCACCAAAAGTACTCTTTTTCCCTTAGCTGCCACGCAAGAAGACAGATTTACAGCAGTTGTAGTCTTACCAACTCCACCTTTCTGATTGGCTACCGCAATAATTTTTGTCACTTTGCTCTCCTCCATTACTTTTAAACTATTTTTATTTTACCACAAGAATTGTCAATTTCAAAGTAAAAAATAGATAATTGTTCCATGTGGAACAAAATATTCTATCTTTTTATCTACAAATTAATACTAAAAGCGACATTTTATAGGTTATTTCAAAATAGTATTACAAAAAATACTCTGAAAAAATGATTTTTATGTCATAATGTGCGATATGTTTTACTGTAAAAAAATTAAAAATTATGTTATTCTAAAATCAACAAAGGAAAGGAGATATACCATGTTTTCCACATCGTTTAAAACTAAGGCACCTTCTACAGAAGTAATTCAAGTTTCGATACATGACATTGACCCTTGTCCATATCAACCAAGAAAACTTATGAACAAGCAGGCTCTAAATGATTTATCAGACAATATAAAAGAAAATGGAATTCTTCAGCCACTTACAGCAACGAAATTAGAAAATGGTCGTTATCAGTTAATAGCTGGACATCGCAGACTTCTCGCTGCTACAAAGGCTGAATTAAAAACTGTTCCGGTTATTGTTTTGGACAAAAGTGAAGAAGATGTTGCTGTTTTGGCTGTAATAGAGAATTTACAACGTGAAGATTTGAATTTTTTTGAACAAGCTATGGCAATACAGTCTTTAATGACAAATTTAAATTTAACACAGACGGAAATAGGAAAAAAATTATCAATAAGCCAACCAGCAGTTGCCAACAAACTTAAACTATTGCAATTTAATAAAGAACAACAAATGAAAATTCTTGCTTTTAATCTTACAGAGCGTCATGCGAGAGCTATTAGTAGACTTCCAGTTGAAAAACAAAATAAAGCAATTGATTATATCATTGCGAACAACTTAAATGTTTCTGCAACTGATAAATACATAAATAATATTTTAGCTCCAAAGAAAATTCACAAGCAAAAAACTATTATAAACATAAGAGATATCCGACTTTTTACAAATACTGTAAAAAAAGCTGTAAATGTAATGAAGTCTGCCGGCGTTAATGCTGATTATACTCAAAATGAAGATGACAAAAGCTTTTATTATCAAATAATAATACCAAAACAATATAGTAGATAATTTTTATATAATATATTATTTTTGATTATATAAAATCTTAAAAATTATATAAATAAAACTTATAAAAAACATTGTAAGATAAAACACAATTCGTGTTTTTTTTAATATTCAGATATATGTTTACAAGTACCCTATTAACAAAACAAAAGACCACCTCTTTAGGTGGTCTTTTGTTCCACATGGAACATTCTATATCATTGCTAATTATATAGTTAAAATAAAAAGGACAAAAATTGTCCATTTTATTTGTAATATATTATTTTAATCATAGTGGTGATTTGTTTATTTTACCGCCATTTCTAGGATAAGCTTTTGGGGTTTCTTTTTCTTTTTTACATACTATTAAGCAACGCTTACTTTCATCAGGAAGAGTGAATGTTTCTATTTTTTCAAAATTTGCTCCTAGTTTTGTTATTGCGTTAATTGCAGGTGATAATTCTTTTTCTCCGTCACCTTTCATTGCAATGAAATATCCGCCCACTTTTACAAGTGGTATACAATATTCCGAAAGAATTCTCATCTCCGCAACAGCTCTTGCTGTAATAACATCATATTTTTCTCGCCATTCTTTACGGGCAGCTTCTTCAGCTCTCTCTTTAACTACATTTCCATTTAATCCAAGCGTATCAAGAGCATACTGCAAAAAAGTACATCTTTTCCCTGTTGGCTCAATAAGAGTTAAATCAATTTCAGGTTTATAGATTTTTGTTACAATACCTGGAAAACCAGCACCGGTTCCAACATCTGCAATCTTGCCTTTTACTAGTTCGTTTTTAGCAAATAATAAACTATCCAAAAAGTGCTTATTTTCAATACCTTCAGGGTCAGTAATAGCTGTTAAATTTACTTTTTCGTTATATTCAACTAAAATTTCAGCATATTTGTCTAATTGTTCCATCTGTATTTCGTTTAAAACAATGCCATACTGTTTTAATGTATTAGAAAAGCGAATTCTATCTATCATAAAAGCTCCTATAATAATATAGATTATTGTTTCATATCTCTCATTTTTAGTTCAAGAAGAAGCGAAGATATATCACTCGGGCTTACGCCTGAAATTCTTGAAGCTTGTCCAACATTTGCCGGCCTAATCTTGATAAGTTTTTCTCTTGCTTCCATACGGAGACCTTTCATTTCACTATAATCAATATTTTCCGGAATAATTGTCGATTCTAATTTTTTAGTTTGGTTAATTTGCATCTGTTGGCGCTTTACATAACCAGCATATTTAATTTCAACTTCTACTTTTTCACCGATAAATTGGGTGATACTATCACCTTCTCCTATAACTTTGATAAGTTCTTCATAAGAGATTTGTGGTCGTTTAAGAAATTCATTTGCTCTAACACCTGTTGTTATTGGTTGTAATCCCTTGCTTTCGAGAAGTTCTTTTACCTGCGATGGTTTAATCGTTATAGATTCTATTCTTTCTATTTCTTTTTGTTTAAGAGAAAGAACATTGTTGTAAGTTTCCCATCTTTCATCATCAACAAGACCTATTTCTCTGCCTAATGGTGTAAGACGCTCATCAGCATTGTCTTGTCTTAGATACAAACGATATTCACTACGGCTTGTCATCATTCTATATGGATCAAGAACTCCTTTTGTGATAAGGTCATCAATAAGTGTTCCAATGTAAGATGACTGTCTTGAAAGAGTAAACTCGTCTTTTCCTTGAATTTTTCTTGCAGCATTTATACCTGCAATAAGTCCCTGTCCAGCAGCTTCCTCATAACCACTAGTACCATTAAACTGCCCTGCACCATAAAGATGTGGATATTTTTTAAATTCAAGTGTTGCTTTTAGTTCCAATGGGTCAACACAGTCGTATTCAATAGCATAAGCCGGACGCATAACTTCAAGGTTTTCAAGCCCTTTTATTGTCTTATAAAAAGCAACTTGCACATCTTCTGGAAGAGATGATGAAAGACCTTGTAAATACATTTCATCAGTGTCTAAACCGCAAGGTTCAACAAAAAATTGATGTCTTGGTTTATCAGAAAATCTCATCACTTTGTCCTCTAGTGAAGGACAATATCTAGGGCCTATCCCTTCTATTTTTCCACCATAAAGTGGTGAGCGATGAATATTCTGCTTAATAACATCATGCGTTGATTCATTTGTATAAGAAATGTGACAAGGGAGAATATTTTTTATTTCATGCTTAGTCATAAATGACATAGGCACTGTTTTTTTGTCTCCTTCTTGAATTTGCATCTTTGAAAAATCGATACTTCTTTTATTTACACGAGCAGGTGTTCCGGTTTTAAATCTTCTTAATTCAATGCCTGCAGCTTTTAAACTATCTGAAAGTTTCATTGCACTGTGGTGACCATCTGGGCCTGAATAGTAGGCAGCATCACCAACATAAATTTTACCTGTAAGATATGTACCCGTTGCAATAATTACCGCTTTGCAATCATACTGAGTACCTAACTGTGTGATAACAGCAGTAGGTTCGTTGTTTTCATTAAACTTAATTTCGCATATTTCTGCCTGTTTTAAGTCTAGATTAGGCGTAGTTTCGCAAAGTTTTTTCATGTAAACATGATATTTTTGTCTATCTGTTTGAACACGAAGTGAGTGGACTGCTGGACCTTTGCCAAGGTTAAGCATCCTACTTTGCAGACAAGTTTCATCTGCAGCAATGCCCATAACACCACCCAAAGCGTCAATTTCTCTTACAAGATGCCCCTTTGCAGTACCGCCGATTGCAGGGTTGCAAGGCAGATTTCCAACTCCGTCAAGAGTTAAAGTAAACAAGGCTGTTTTACAGCCCAATCTGGCACTTGCCACTGCTGCCTCAATTCCGGCATGACCCGCGCCGATAACAACTACATCATAAGTTCCTAATAACATAAATAGCTCCTTCAAATGTTTATGTTAACTTGGCAATCCCTTTCACCGATTGTAAGCAAACTAAATATATAATATGTACTCGTACAGAGTACATATAATGCAAAATAAATGTATATTGTTGCGTTATTTGCCAACGCAGAACTTTGAGAACACCTCATTTATCACTTCTTCAGAAACATTTTCTCCTGTAAGTGAGTAAACTGCATAAAGTGCCTCATCAACACATACTCCGATAATATCAAGACTAAATCCCTCTTTAAATCTGTCATATGCGTCTTTTATTGAATTATAAGCATTTCTAACTGCTTCATACTGTCTTTCATTAACAATCATGCCTGTATTTACATCAATATTTGCAACACCGAGTACTTCCATAACATCATTTTCAAACTCTTTAGACATATAAAAATCTTTTGCAGTTATATAAATAACTTTTTTAAAATTATCTTTAATTTTATCAACATCAAAAAGCTGCTTAAGATCCTGTTTATTGATAATCGCAATACTATTAAGTTCTTTGCAGCGCTGTGCAAGCTCAATATCTTCATCTGTTATTTCTCTACTTCCGTCAAAAACACAGAAAACAAGATTAGCGCCATTTAGTCGGCTGAGTGAACGCTGAATTCCAATTGCTTCAATTTCATCATCAGTTGCTCTTATACCCGCAGTATCCCGAAGAATAAGATTTACTCCACCCAAAATTACTTCCTGTTCTACCACATCACGAGTTGTACCAGCGATTGGTGTAACAATCGCTTTTTCAAATCCAGAAAGAGCATTTAGAAGCGTGCTTTTACCAACATTAGGTTTACCAACAATGGCTGTGTGTACACCTTTTTTAATTTTTGCGCCTACATCATACCCATCCATAAGCTTCTTTAGATTTTCTTGTGCATTTTTAAGAATTTCACTTACCTCTTCATCAGTTACATCTTCAACTGCTTCTTCAGGATAATCTGTATAAGCTGAAATATGTCCCACTAAAACAAGTAAGTCATCTCTAATTTTAGCAGCTCTCTTATAAAGATTACCTTCAAGTGCGCTTCTGGCTGCATTAAGTGCCTGATTTGATGTTGCATTAATCATTTCCATAACAGCTTCTGCCTGAGTAATGCTCATTTTTCCATTTAAAAATGCACGCTTTGTAAATTCACCAGCTCCTGCTGGCTGTGCACCTGCTTCATAACAAGCTTTCAAAAGTTGGTCTGCAACTGCTGAACCGCCATGACAGCTTATTTCAACAACATTTTCACCTGTGTAGCTTTTTGGTGCTCGGAAAAATAAAGCAACCGCTTGGTCAACTTCCTCACCTTTTCTGTAAAAAGAGCCAAAAAGTGCTGTGTAGCCTTTAGCATTTAAAACACTTTTGTTTTTGTGAGCAGGAATAAAAACCTTACTTGCAACAACAAAAGCATCATCACCTGAAATTCTAATACTACACAAAGATGCTTTTCCAGGTGCAGTGGCCATTGCGGCTATACAATTACTCATATATAACATCTCCTTTAAGACACTTATCTAACTTATCATTTTATCATAATTTGTTTTTTATAACAATAGCTAAATTTACTTATATATAAGTAATTATTGCTAATATTTTTATGTAAAAAAATAAAAGAGAGGTATTCCTCTCTTCGCTATTTTGAATAAAAATTCGAAATATGATAACATCCTGTTATTTGTAAAGGATTGTTAGATTTATACCCACCATTTATATTTTTTCCTTCAGTTTGAACGCAAGAGTATATAAAACCTTTGTTTTTTCCAACGGCTGCTTTTTGTGGTGTATCACATAAAATACGTTTATATAAATTATATGCAAGCAATCCTTTCAAATTTTCTTTTTCGCTATAAAAGTAATAAATCATAATACTATTTGTTATATTTTGTTTAAATATTATAAATAAACTCCCCACATTGAATTATAAGGTCTAATCCAATGAAATTCAATGTGGGGATAATTTATAAGTTTTATATTGTAAAACAAGCTTATTAGTACATTTTAACGCTTAAAATTAAAAATATTGTTTCTATATTTTATATTATATGCATTAAAACTTATTTTTAGAATGATAAATAAATTATTCTTCAGTTGTTTGTGCGTTTTCGATGTTTTCTTCTACTGCAGTTTCTTCTTCAGAACTATCTTCAACATCTTCTCTCATTGTAACAGCGAATGTAACAGCTTTATCTTCAGCATCAAGTCTCATTACTTTAACACCATTTGCATAACGGCTTTGAACAGCAATATCACTTACATGCATACGAATAATTATACCACTAAGCGATATAATTATAACATCTTCATCATCGTTTACTACTCTTACACCAGCAACAAACCCTGCTTTTTCTACATCGTAGTTTCTTACACCTTTGCCTCCACGAGTCTGCAAGCGATATTCATTTACATCAGTTCTTCTACCTTTGCCATCTTCTGTAATGGTAAGAAGTTTTGCGCCTTCTTTGGCAATGCCCATTCCTACAACTATATCACCTTCTGCAAGTTCAATAGCTTTAACACCACGAGCATTTCTGCCAACCAATCTAACATCTTCTTCGCTAAACTTAATGGCTTGGCCACCACGAGTTGCAACAATAAGTTCATCTGTACCAGATGTAATTCTTGTCCAGGCAAGTTCATCTCCTTCATCAAGAGTAATGGCAATGAGTCCTGATTTTCTTACATTTTGATATTGTTCAACAGGTGTACGCTTAATGATACCCTGTTTTGTAACCATAACTATATTTCCTTCCATAGATTCACCAGTTGTGATTATATTTGTAATCTTTTCATCTGGCTGAAGCTGAAGTAAGTTTACAATGTTTATACCGCGGCTTTGACGACTGCCTTCAGGAATTTCATAGCCTTTAAGACGATAAACTCGTCCTTTATTTGTAGCAAACATGAGATAACTATGAGTTTTACTCATAAATAATTCTTTCACATAGTCTTCATCACGGCGAGCCATACCACTTATACCACGACCACCACGACGCTGTGCCTGATATGTGTTTTTAGGCTGTCGTTTAATATATCCAAAGTTTGTAAATGTAAATACACATTCTTCATTTGGGATAAGGTCTTCAATATCAACTTCGCCACTTATATGAGCAATTTCAGTTCTTCTTTCATCGCCATACTTTTCTTTAACTGCCTCAATATCAGCTTTAACTTGTTCAAGAACCATATGATGATTTGAAAGGAATTGTTGATAATACGCAATTTTTTCAGCGAGTTCTGCAAGTTCATTTATTATTTTTTCGATTTCAAGACCTTGCAACCTTCTAAGTTGCATATTTAGAATAGCTGTCGCCTGAATTTCAGAAAGGCTAAAGCGTTCCATAAGTCTTTCTTTTGCGTTATCGTAACTTTTTCTTATAATGTTTATAACTTCATCAATATTGTCGCACGCAATTTTTAAACCTTCAAGCAAATGCTGTCTTTCAAGTGCTTTTTTAAGGTCAAACTGTGTTCTTCTAACAAGGACTTCACACTGAAAATCAATATATTTTGTAAGAATTGTTTTTAAATCCATAACCTTAGGCACACCGCCATCAAGGGCAAGCATAATAACGCCTACAGTTGTCTGTAACTCAGTGAGAGAATACAAATGATTTAGAACAATTTGAGGATTTGCTTCCTTTTTAAGTTCAATAACCATACGCATACCATCTCTATCAGACTCATCACGCAGGTCAGAAATACCTTCCAGTCTTTTTTCTTTTACGAGTTCAGCAATTCTTTCCAGCAGTCTAGCTTTATTTACCATATATGGAATTTCTGTAATAATAATATGATAACGGCCATTGGCTTTTTCTTCAATTTCAGCACGTCCACGAAGTGTTATCTTACCTCTACCTGTTGCATAAGCTGAACGAATCCCACTTCTTCCCATTATAATGCCACCTGTTGGGAAGTCTGGTCCAGGAATATATTCCATTATTTCAGCAAAATCAGCATCAGGATTATCAATCAAAAATTCAATTCCATTACATACATCTGTAAGGTTGTGTGGTGGAATATTTGTAGCCATACCAACAGCAATACCTGATGAACCATTTATAAGCAAGTTTGGAATTTTTGATGGAAGTACACTTGGTTCAAGTCTTGAATCATCAAAGTTTGGAACAAAATCAACAGTTTCTTTTTCTATATCACGAAGCATTTCGTCAGAAATTCTTTCCATTCTTGCTTCTGTATAACGATAAGCAGCTGCAGGGTCACCATCAACCGAACCAAAGTTACCCTGACCATCTACTAAAGGATAGCGAAGTGAGAAATCTTGGGCAAGACGAACCATAGCGTCATAAACCGAGGCGTCACCATGTGGGTGATATTTACCTAAAACTTCACCAACAGTTTGAGCTGATTTTTGGAAGCCATGACTTGCATCCAAGTTATTCTCGTACATTGCATAGAGAATACGACGATGAACTGGTTTAAGCCCATCGCGTACATCAGGCAACGCACGGGATACTATAACAGACATTGAATAATCAAGAAAGCTATCTTTCATTTCTTTTTCAATGTCTTTATCTATATATCTTGTGTTATCTATCATTTTATCTATCTCCTAAAGCTATATGCTTAATCCATAATTTCAGATTTCATCCACTCTTTTAAATCATATCTTTCGATAATTTTCCGGCAAATAGTGGTTAGAAATTCCGTTTGTTCGTCATTCATATTTCTTTTTGGAATAATCATATAAGCGAAGCCGCGCATATTTTTTTCCTTACTTCTTTTCATTACAAATATAAACAGATGCTTTGTTATTTTTATATTTTGAATTTTATCGTAATTAAAATATCTTCTCTGTTCATTTGTTAGATACTCAGCCTTGTCCTCGTAGAAAAGAGCCATTCCCTGTTCTGGAGTAAAAAAGGTGTGGTCATATCTGTTTTCAAGAATATGGTTGACTGCGTATGAAAATTCTTTTTTGTATCCTTGAAAATAATTTATTAAAAAGTTAAACAAGAAAATTAGCCAAAAAGCAATTACAAAATAAACAGATTCAAAAACAATACTTTTAATACTAATTATTGCCACTGCAAAGGCAAGACAGAAAAGACTCTGCCATATAAAACCTTTGAGATAAGCTTTTTTTGAAAGTTGTGCTTCCAATTCCTGTTCAAGAATTTCCACAGATATAAAGTCGTCCTGGGTTATATCCAGTTCAATTTGTAAAGGATATTCCATCTACTCACCTATATATCAAGATTTTTAACATATTTTGCATTCTTTTCGATAAATTCTCTTCTTGGTGCAACTTTATCACCCATAAGAATTGTAAATGTTTCATCAGCTTTTTGTGCATCTTCAATTGAAACTCTCATCATAACACGGTTATCCGGGTTAAGAGTTGTTTCCCAAAGCTGTTCTGGATTCATTTCACCAAGACCTTTATAGCGCTGAATTTTATAGTTGCTACCAAATTGTGCAATAAATGCTTCTCTTTCTTTTTCATCATAGGCATATTTAATTTGCTGACCTTTTGTTATTTTGTAAAGAGGTGGCATTGCTATATAAACATATCCTTCTTCAATAAGCGGACGCATAAAGCGGAAGAAGAATGTAAGCAAAAGTGTTCTAATATGTTGACCGTCAACATCGGCATCGGCCATGATAACCACTTTATGATAACGAAGTTTTTCAAGGTCAAGATCTTCACCAAGACCGCATCCAAGTGCTGTAACTACTGGTGTAAGTTTTTCGTTACCATAAACTTTATCTAGTCTTGCCTTTTCAACATTTATCATTTTACCCCAAAGTGGGAGAATTGCCTGGTACCTTCTATCTCTGCCACTTTTAGCACTACCACCGGCGGAATCACCTTCAACGATATAAATTTCGCATTCGCTTGGATCTTTACTTGAACAGTCAGCAAGTTTACCAGGCATACGAGCGCTTTCAAGTGCTGATTTTCTTCTTACTAGTTCTCTAGCTTTTTTAGCTGCTTCTCTTGCACGCTGTGCACTTTGTGCTTTTTCATAAATAGCTTTTGCTGTACCTGGGTTTTCTTCAAAGAAATCTTTAAGTTTTTCGTAGACAAGGCTTTCAACCAGCCCTCTTACTTCTGTATTGCCAAGTTTTGCTTTTGTCTGTCCTTCAAACTGAGCCTCAGTAACTTTTACACTGATAACAGCTGTAAGTCCTTCACGAACATCATCGCCTGAAAGGTTGTCGTCTTTTTCTTTAATGTAACCCTTTTGGCGACCAAAGTCATTGAAAACTCTTGTAAGAGCATTTTTGAAGCCTTGTTCGTGAGTACCACCATCAGGAGTATTGATATTATTTGCAAATGAAATGATAAGTGAATTATAGCTATCGTTATATTGCAGGGCTATTTCAGCAGTTGAATTACTTGTTTCTGTTTTCAAGTGAATAACTGGGTGAAGTACAGTCATATCTCTTTTGGTATGAATATATTCAACAAAGCTTCTAAGACCGCCTTCATAATGCATTGTTTCAACTATCGGCTCATCGCTATCTCTCAAATCAGAAAGCGTAATTTTAACACCAGCGTTAAGAAATGCCTGTTCTCTAAGTCTTGTTTCCAAAACTTCATATTCGTATTTGCAAGTTTCAAACATTTCAGGATCAGCTTTAAACTCAACAGTAGTACCTTTTTCTGTTGTATCGCCAATTCTGACAAGGTTACCATCAGCATTACCTCGTTTAAATGTCTGTGTGTAAATTCCTTCTCCATTACGAACAGTAACTTTAAGCCATTCGCTCAAAGCATTAACAACAGCAGCACCAACGCCATGAAGACCGCCACTAACTTTATATCCTGAGTTTTCACCACCAAATTTACCACCAGCATGAAGTACTGTAAATACAACTGTAACAGCTGAAATACCAAGTTTTGGCTGAATACCAATCGGAATACCACGACCATTATCTGTTACACGGATAATGTTTTCTGGTAATATTTCTACTTCAATATGATTACAGAAACCTGCAAGAGCTTCATCTATAGCATTATCTACAATTTCATAAACAAGATGATGCAAGCCCTTAGGACCTGTAGAACCAATATACATACCAGGGCGTTTTCTAACAGCTTCGAGACCTTCTAAAACTTGAATCTGTTCGCCGCCATAATTGTTTTCTACCTTTTTTTCAATATCTGACATTTCTTTTCCGCCTTTATATAAATTCAAACCTTTTTTTCAAAATTTGCGATGACAATTCCACCACAAAAACGCTGCCATCACTCATCAGAATAAAACTTTTAGGAATATCGCTGATAAGATAAGTAATTTTATTTTCTTTTTGAAGTCTATTAAGAAAATCATTGGTAAATTTATTAGTTGTGGTGTTATCCAAATCAAAAATACCTAAAACATCTTTACTTTCTATAAGAAAATCATTAAAAATCTCTACATACATAATACTATTTGTAATTTTATTTTATATTTAAACTTAAAGTATTTAAACTTCGGTTATCTGACCATTTTCGACATAGAATTTTTTACTATCTGACAATTTAATTCTTTCAATATGGCAACTGGTTATAAAAATCTGTCTACCTTGAATATTGTTTAAAAGATAATCTTGTCGACCACTGTCAAGTTCACTTAAAACATCGTCTAACAAAACAGCTGGAGCAATTCCGGTAACATTTTGCATAATATCACTTTCTGCAAGTTTCATTGCAATTACGATACTTCGTTGCTGACCTTGACTTGCATATTCTCCTGCTTTTTTATTGTCTAGGTAAATATCTATATCTTCACGATGAATACCGACACCGGTATTCCCAAGAATTTTATCCCTTTCTCTATTAGAAACTATTTTTTGCAAAATTTGTTCTTTTGTATCACCAGTATTACGATAAATAAAAGTAAGTTTTTCTCTGCCATGACTTATTTTTTCATAATAATTCCCGGCAAATTCTGCAAGTTGAGTTATAAATTCTCTTCTCATTCGATAAATTTCATACCCAAGGTTTGCTAAGGTAATATCCATTGTATCAAAAATAGCCTCTTGCTGAGATAAATCATAATTTTTTATTTTTTTCAGGAAATTATTTCGCTGATTTATTACATGAACATATTTTCTATAATTGTCCATAAAAGTCGGATACATTTGACACAAACAAGCGTCCATAAATTTTCGCCTGAGTGAGGGTCCTCCGCTTATTATATTCAAATGAACTGGAGAAAAAATAACCCGATAAAAATTTCCTGCAATTTTTGAAGGACTTTCAAATTCACTACTTCCTATTTTTGCCATTCTTCCAGAAAATTTTGGATGATTTTTAGCACAAGAAATTGTGATTTTCAAATCTCTATTATCGTTTGTGACGGTGGCTTCTATTCTGAAAGAGTCACCGCCAAAACAAATCATATCTTTATCTTTTGTGCCTCTAAAACTTTTTCCTCCACTAATCAGCCAAACTGATTCCATAAAATTTGTTTTACCCTGTGCATTTTCCCCATAGATAATATTTATAGATGGTGAAAAAGTAACATTTGCACTTTTTATATTTCTATATGTTGTTATATTGATGTCTTTAATATACTGTGTAGGCATATTATTCTTTTACAACCTTGAACTGTTCACCATTAAATTCAACAATATCGCCTGTGTGAAGTTTTTTACCACGCATTGTACAAACCTCATCATTTACTTTAACTTCCCCATCATTTATAAAACCTTTTGCATCACCACCAGTGTAAACCATATCAGCAAATTTCATAAATTGATCAAGTTTGATAAATTCAGTTTTTATTAAAATTTCAATCATTTTTAAATCTTACAGGCAATACCAAATAGGTAAAGTCATCTCCTTCTTTTGGAATTATTTTACAAGGAGCCAAAGGTCCTGAAAATTTGAAAATCAATTCTTCTTTTTTACTTGCTTTAAGAGCGTCCAGAATATATCTGTTATTAAATCCTATTTCAAGATTAGGACCAATTTGCCCAACTGTTATTTCATCATAAACATCACCTAGTTCGGTAGTACATTTTACACTTAAAGTGTTGTCATCTATGGTAAGTTTAACAGGGTTTCTTAATCTTTCAGTAATTATAAGGCTAACTCTATCAACTGCATCACTAAGCTGTTTGGTATTCACTACGAGATCTGTTGAAAAGTTTGACGGAATTGCTTTTTTGTAGTCAAGAAAATCGCCTTCCAGAAGTCTTGATAGAACAATAAAATCACCAGCTTTGAACATTACATATCTTCTTGAAGCGAAAATTGTAATTTTTCCGTCTTTTTCACCAACGATTCTTCTAACTTCATTCATAGCTTTCGCTGGAACAATCATTTGAAAGTTACCTTCAAAATCAACTTGTCTTTCGCAAACTGCAAGACGATAACCGTCGAGTGCAACCATTGTTAGTGTTTTGTTTTCCAGTTTTATTAAAACACCTGTGTGGGCAGGTCTTTTTTCGTCAGTAGAAACTGCATAAATAACATAATCGCACATTTCGCTGAAAAGACTGTTTTCCATTTTTATGCTATTGTCCTTTCCGGCAGATGGAAAATCAGGATAATCTGTTGAATCAATTCCTTTGATATTGTATTGAGTGTAGCCACTTTTAATAATACAGTTCATTTGATCGTCACATTCAATGTAAATATTTTGATTATTTACTTTTCTAACGATATTTCCGAGAAGTTGAGCAGAAAGCACTACATCTCCTTCTCTTTCAACATCACATTCGAAAGTAGTTTTTATTCCCATTTCAAAATCGTAACCGGTCAGCGTTAGTGAGTTGTTTTCGGCAACGAGTAAAATTCCTTCAATCGCGGCCAAATTGCTTTTGGTTGCAACGGCTCTTGAAACTATTTGAATTGCTTCATTTAGTTTATCTTTATCGCAGATTATTTTCATTTTTTATTCCTTTCTTTATTTTTAACATTTACTGATGGTACAAAAAAACTTTTTTTTACGAATCGGCTAATTTTTTACTAGTATGCTATATCAATAAACAGTAGTAGTAGTAGGGGCGCTTAAAATGTTGAAAACTTTATAAACGCTTAAAATTAGCCAAAATTTTCACATTTTTATCTTGTGGAAATTTTGTGGAATAAATGTTGAATAAACACTAACAACATATACCTGTGTTAATAGTGTTGAAAACATAGTGTTGAATGTTGAAAACTATGTTGAATATTTTTAAGTTATTAGTTGCATAAATATGCATTATAACTAACTAAATCTGTTACATTATGCATATTTTTAACTTTGTGTTAGATTTGTCATTAAAATAATTTTATCTTTCAACATTTTTCGTACTTGTTGTTAAAAAATATTTTTTGTAATATGGTTTTAAATAGCTTTTACATTTTTGATAATGTCTTCAATTGTGTCACGGTAGAAAGAATCGGTTTTTAAACGCTGAGAGACATTATTGATTGAATATACTACCGTAGAATGATCCCTACCTCCAAACTCTTTACCGATTTCTTCCATTGTTAACCCGCAAACTTCTTTTACAATATACATAGACATTTTTCTTGCTTCAGCAACCTCTTGTTTTCGGTTTTTTCCTCTAACATCAGTTATTGAAACATTATAAACTTTGCCTACTTCTAAAATAATTTTTTCAATAGTTACAGGTGTTGACATTTGTTCATTGAGAATATCTTTAATAGCAGCTTGTGCATTAGACATAACTGGTGGTTTGCCTTCAAGACGCTGTAACGCATCCAATTTTTTTACAACTCCTTCAAGCTGACGAATATTGGTTTTTACTTTTGTTGCTATAAATTCTATAACATCATTTTTTATATCAAGTCTAAGCAAGTCTGACTTTCTTTTAATAATTGCACATCTTGTCTCAAAGTCTGGTGGCTGAATATCTGCCATAAGACCCCATTCAAAGCGATTGCGAAGTCTTTCTTCAAGACTTTTTATTTCTTTTGGAGGTCTGTCTGATACTAAAACAATTTGTTTACCAGCGTTATGAAGGGCATTGAAAGTATGGAAAAACTCTTCCTGTGTGCTTTCTTTACCGGCGATAAATTGTATATCGTCTACAAGAAGAACATCTGCCTGGCGGTATTTGTTTTGAAAATCACTTGTTTTATTTTCTCTAATAGCCGTAATGATTTCATTTGTGAAAGTTTCACCATCGACATAAACTATATTTGCCTTTGGGTTATTTTTACCAACTTCAGCTTTGATAGCATTCAGCAAATGAGTTTTACCTAGACCACTATCACCATAAATAAACAGCGGGTTATAGGCAACAGACGGATTCTGTGCAACGGCCAAAGCTGCAGCATGAGCAAATTTGTTTGATGAGCCAACAATAAATGTGTCAAAAGTAAAAGCATATTCACCGCCGTTGATAGGCTCGTTTTTCTCCTCGGCGTCCTCTGTTAATTCAATTTTTAGCACCAGTGTAAAACCAAGCACTTCTTCAAAAGCTTCTGTTAGAATCGGAATAAATCTGTCTTCTACCACGCCCTTAAGCCAAAGGTTAGGTGCAATCAGGAATGCGCGATCTCCGTCAAGCCTTCCAAATTCCAAAGGCTCGATAAAAAGCTTATAAGAGGCACTGACTATTCTTTGCGAACAGTAGTCTTTTACAGCTAAAAACACGTCGTTAAAAGATTCCATTTTTTATCTCCTGTTTAAGCAATATATACCTTAATATGATAACATAAAAAGGCTTAAAACTCAATATACTATATAAGATAATATATATAATATATAAACAATATATATGGATTCTTGAAATTTATGTTTCAAAAAATTTATATTGTTATGAAATAAGAACCGTTAAAAATGAAAAAATCCTTTATTTTGGCGAGTTTTTTACCTGTCTTGTTTATTTTTTACACTTGACAATTACCCCTAATATATTATATACTCTTAAATTGCAAGGTTATCTCTTTGCATAATTAAATCGGCAACGGAATTTTTTCGTTTGCATATATTAAAAATTAAGACAGGAGGACAAAAAAATGAAAAGAACTTTCCAGCCTAAAAAACGCTCAAGAGCAAGAGTACACGGCTTTCTCAACAGAATGGGAACAAAAAATGGCAGAAAAGTAATCGCTAAAAGAAGATCAAAAGGCAGAGCTAAATTGTCAGCTTAATTAAGGGCCTTTGTTTGTTCTCTTATTTTTTATTAAATAAAATGGGCCACATTATTGTGGCCTTTATTTCTATTTATTATTTTCAACAATATTTTTGCTTTTTGTTGAAAATTAAAATAAAAATGGGAGGACAAGGTCTCTTTTTTAACTTTTCACAATAGAAAAGGTAAAAAGATGAAATTTACAGCAATCAACAAAAACAAAAATTTTATCAGAGCATATCGAAAAGGACAAAGCTTTATAGGCGCTTCTGTTATAACTTATGTTATAAAAAACAGATATGGCTATATAAGAATAGGTATTACCTCAAGCAAAAAAATTGGTTGTGCAGTAAAACGCAATCGTTCTAGAAGGGTAATTCGTGCTGCAGTGAGAAGTCTAAATCTTGATATGAATCAAAGTTATGATATTATATTTGTAGCAAGAAGCAGAACAGCCAAAGCAAAAAGTTATGAAGTAGCATCTCTGATAGAAAAACAGCTTAAAGAAGCGGGAGTAATTCATATTGAAGAAGATACTAATCTTTCCAATTAAGGTATATAAAAAATACATCTCTCCCCTTTTAGGCAATCACTGCCGCTATTGGCCAACTTGTAGTATGTATATGATTGAGGCGATTGAGAGTCATGGTGCATTCAAAGGGCTCTTACTTGGAACTTGGAGGCTACTGCGTTGCAACCCTTGGTCAAAAGGCGGATACGACCCAGTCCCGCCAAAAGGTATGTGGACGAACAAAAAATAGACCTTGTATTAAAACAAGGTTTGGAGGAAAAATGAATTTTATACTAGAGATTATTGCAGCTCCACTTGGATGGATTATGCGTGCAATTTACAACCTTGTTGGTAACTATGGTGTAGCCCTTATCTTGTTTACACTTGTAACCAAAATTATTATGTTCCCATTGGCTATTAAACAAAAGAAAAGTACGATTAGAATGTCAGCTTTCCAGCCAGTGATTCAGAACATTCAAAAAAAATATGCAAATGATCCAGCTAAGCAGCAGCAAGAACTTGCAAGACTTCAGCAGGAACATGGGTTTTCAATGACAAGTGGTTGTTTGCCATTGGTTATTCAGATGCCTATACTTTTTGGACTTATCCAGGTTATTTACAGTCCATTGCATCATATTTTTGGTGTTAGTAAAGAACTGGTTACAAAACTTTCTCCTATCGCTGAAAGTATAGTTGGTACTATGTCAAAATACAGCCCTGAGTCAAGTATTATAGCTGCTATTCAAAAATCGCCTGAAATGTTTAGCGATGTTCTTGAGGCGAATGTTATTTCTCAGGTTCAAAATTTTAACCTTACTTTTATTGGTTTAGACCTTACAGGCACACCAAGTATTAAAGTTTTTAACACATTGCTTATCATTCCAATTTTATCAGTTTTGTTTATGATCTTACAACAGTTGATTACAACAAAGCTAAATGGTCAAGCAATGAACGGCCAGATGATTATAATGATGGGCTTCTCAACACTTATGTTTGGTTATTTTTCATTCCTTCTTCCAGCTGGTGTATCAATTTACTGGATTTTTTCAAGCATTTTTGGTATAGCACAGGAACTTATACTTAGAATTTTCTTTGATCCAGAAAAAGAAAAACGGAAAATAGAGGAAGAAATTATGGCTGCTCGTAAAGCAAGAAAAGAACGGGCTAAACATAAACCAGAAAAAGTAAAAGCAGCAAACAAAGGCGACAAATATAAAGAAGAAGAATATAGCCCAGAAGAAGCAGAAAAAATTAAACAGCGTCTTGAAAAAGCACGCGCTTTGGATAAAGAAAAATACGGTGAATAATTACTATGAGAGAAGTTATTAAAACAGCTCGGACTGTTGAAGAAGCAATTAATCTTGCTTTGGAAGAGTTGGGCGTTTCAAGAGATCAGGTAACTTGTGAAATTCTTCAGAACCCAGAAAGAAAATTTTTCTTCAAAAAAATTCCTGCAAAGGTAAAAGTAACAGAAATAGAAGAAGATTTTGATATTAAAGATTTATTTGGAGAAAAGAAGAATAAACAAGCACCAAAGGCTAAAAAAGAACAGCCTAAAAAAGAAGTAAAAAAAGAACAACCTAAAAAAGAGATTGTTAAAGAAAAAAAAGAAGTTAAAGAAGAAAAAATAGTTGAAGAAGCTACAAAAGATGAAGTTAGTGTAAGTGAAGAACAGCTTAGTGATAAAGCAAAATATGCAGTTGAATTTCTTCGTGGCATAATTAACCAGTTTCACAATGGCAAGTATGAGCTCACACCAGTTAAAACAGAAAATGGCTATGTTATTAAAATTAGTGGAGAAGATGTAGGTGCACTTATTGGTAGAAAAGGTGAAACTATGGAAGCTCTTTCATACCTTACAGGTCTTGCAGCTAATCGTTGTGATGATAGTTTTGAAAAAATTAGTGTAGATGTAGCAGACTACCGTCAGAAGAGAGAAAAAGATCTTGAGCTAGCCGCAAAGAAAGCAGCTACAAAGGTACTTAAAACAGGTCGTCCATTTGGTTTTGAGCCAATGAACCCTTATGATAGACGCATTATTCATGCAGTAATTGGAGAAATTGAAGGTGTGAAGAGCGAAAGTAAGGGCGAAGGAAGTTCAAGAAGAGTAATGGTTTACTCTACAACTCCTAAAAATCATAACACTAGAGGCGGCAAAAAGCCTTACAACAAGAATAATAGAGGAAGAAAAGAAAAGACTGAAACACAGGCACAGAAAACAAGAGAAGAAAAACTTATTGACGACTCAAGCGTAGGTCTTTACTCTAAAATCGAACTTTAATAAAAGCGTCCGTTTTAAACAAACGGACGCTTTTTTGTTGAAAACTTTTTGATTTATAAAATTAAATATCTCTCCCCTATTTATTTGACTAATTTTTTCATTAAAAATGTTAAAAGTTCTTGACATTTAAACACTTTTTGATATAATAAAAATGTAAAGACTATTTAACATTATATAAGTGTCAGGAGGTATTCTTATATGAAAAAATTAGATGAAATGGATAGAAAAATTCGTTTGTGTTCTGAAGAAATTGCATACAGATTTATAATTTTGGTTATGTCAATTTGGACAATTTATAATTGTATGCAAACGATTGTAAAAGGTGCTGAATATAATATTTTACCAGGTCTAATTGTTTGCGGTGCTGTAAGTGTTCAGAGTTTTTCACAAATGTATATAAAACAAAAAATGATTGACGGCGACGAAGAATATATACAGCCTAATAACTTTTTGTGGAGTGTCGTTTGGTGTCTTGTAATATCAGCTATCCTTCGGCTTTTGGGAACATATTTTTTGGTGAAAGTTTAAAATAATGAAGAATTTTGTAAAAAAACTTAGAAAAGAAGCTGGATTGCGTCAAGAGGATCTAGCCAATAAAGTTGGCGTTAGTCGACAAACAATAATTGCTATTGAAAATAATAAATATGATCCAACTTTAGAGTTAGCAATGAAACTAGCGCGTCAACTGCAAATATCGGTAGAAGAATTATTTATATTAGAAGATTGAATTTTAATTATTTGCATATATTAACTCATCTCTCATTAATTTCTATGCGTTTTATTATTACTTTTGGTTTTGTGAATTCACCAAAAAAGTTTTATAAAATATTTAAAAACTTATTGATTTATATTGAAAAATTTTTATTAATGTAATATTATGATTCAAATAAAATATTTTTGTTTGTTGTTAATATAAATTTTTCACAACTGTATAATATAATCAAATAAAAAATAATGGAGAGTTATATGAAAATAGACACCAAGGAAAAACAGCTGTTAAAGGTAATTTTATTATCAATTATATTCTACTTTGCTTTGCTTAGAGCTGACCTTATCTTTACTACTTTCAACAATTTAATAAAACTTCTAAAACCGTTTATATATGGTTGCGTAATGGCATTTATCATAAATGTTCCGATGAACAAAATTGAAAAAATGCTTAAAAAAATGAAATTAAAAAAAGGTCTTCGTTTAACTTCTTATTTGATCACTGTAACGCTTATTGTAGGTTTTATAAGTGGGTTTCTCTTTATATTAGTCCCTCAAATTGTTGACACTCTATTTGTTCTTGTAGAGCATATGCAAAATTTTTATAATACTTTACCACAGATAAAGGCTGATAGTTCGTCTTTAATATCAACAGTAGAAAAATATTTTGCAATTTTAAGTATAGATATTGAGGCTGTTTTTCAGAGTTTTATAACTATGCTAAAAGATTTTTCTATCGGAATATTAGGAAAATCATCTGCTTTTATAACTGGAATCATTGATGGTTTTACTACATTTTTATTTTCTTGTATCTTCTCTATTTATCTGGTTATAGGAAAAGAAAAAAATAAAAAAGCTGTTTCTGAACTAATAAATGCAGCTTTTTCAAAGAAGATTTCTGATAAAATTTTTCATATATCCACAATCACATATAAAGCTTTTGCTTCATTTATTTCTGGACAATGCTTTGAGGCTATTATCCTTGGCACAATGTTCGTAATATCTATGACGTTGTTTGGTTTACCTTATGCATTGCTTATAGGTGTAATTATTGCTGTAACAGCCCTTATACCAATTTTTGGAGCGTTTATTGGCTGTGTGATAGGTATTGTATTCATAGCCATTGAAAGCCCTATACAGGCTTTTTGGTTCGTTGGTTTGTTCATAGTTCTTCAGCAGATTGAAGGCAATGTTATATACCCACAGGTTGTTGGAAGTAGTATAGGACTTCCGTCAATTTTGGTGTTTATATCGGTAACAATAGGTGGAAAACTCATGGGAATAACAGGTATGCTTTTATTTATTCCTATTACAAGTATTTTGTATACACTTATTAAAGAATTTGTAGAACATAAAAAAGTTTTAAATCAGCTTACAGAAGATATAATTGAAAAGACTTAAAAAAATCAGAAGCACATATATGCTTCTGATTTTTTGTTTAGTAAATTAAAATACGAAAAACATTACTAGAATGAAGATTTGTACTAAACTTGCTTAACTACTTAAAATTACTAAAGAATTAGTTTTGATTATTACAATAGTAAATAGTGAAAAATGTTTGGCAACAGTTTAAGACGAAGCTTCCACTAAAAAGAAAAGAACACTATAAAGTCTTATTTTATTTATAGTAAAAATTTTGATATTCATAATAAATATCATAAATTACAAAATTATTATTGCAAATATTGCATTTTAGCTGTAAAATAAGATATATGCTTGTGTAGCTCAGTTGGCAGAGCAGCTCCCTCGTAAAGAGCAGGTCGTGCGTTCGAATCGCATTACAAGCTCCAGCCCCACTTTTATAAGTGGGGTTTTTATTTTACATAATTTTTAATTGGTTTTTAACTTTATTTTGTTGAAATGAGATAATAGTACAAGATATTTATAGTAAAAAATAGATTTTATATAATATTTTCTTGTGTTATTTTACTATTTGTAAAGTTATCAACATAGTTTTCAACATCAAGTTGAAAACTTTTTACTTTAGTTTTTGCTTAAAATAGTGATAAAAGGCGAGTTTTGCCAAAAAATGGAAGTTGAAAAGTATATTACTATATTACTATTTGTAAATCATATTAGTTATTAACATTTTCAACAGAGTTTTCAACAAATAATGAGGTTTTTAACATTTAAGTTTATAAATGTTGAAAACTCTGTTGAAAGTGTGGAAAACTAGGTTTAAATGCATGATTGTTCTACACCTTAATATTTATATTTAGTGGTTTAACATAAAATATACTAGTAAATATACTATATATAGTGTAAAATAAGTGTGGGAAAATTGATGAAAAGGAGATATAAACATTGGAAAAAGTGCTATCAAAGCATAAAATTTACCATTTTGGTTGTGTAAGTTTTCAACATTTGAACATTTTTGATGTGCGTTCAAAAGCCAAAATTCCTCAAAATTGTACAGGTGCTATTGCTATGATTTTTCCATATTACAACAAAAGTGCTTTTTGTGGAAACATCAGTGCATATTGTAGTGTGGCCGATTATCACACTGTGATAGGTATGCAACTAAAATCCATATGTGAAGAACTTAAAGAAAAATATCCAAATTATGATTTCATTGGTTTTGTAGACTCTAGTCCTGTTGATGAAGTTGATATGTGTATAAAAGCAGGTCTTGGAGTAAGAGGAAAAAACAGTCTTTTGATAACACCTAGATATGGGTCATTTGTTTTTATAGGTGAAATTCTTACAAATATGCCGTTAGACAATACTACTTGTTTTGAAGATAAAGGCTGCCTTAATTGTGGTCTTTGTGCAAAAGCCTGTCCCGGAAAAGCAATAAGGGAAACAGGTATAAATAAAGATAGATGTGCTAGCAATCTTACACAGAAAAAAGGAGAATTAACAGATGAAGAAGTTTTGATTATTAAGAAAGCTCATACGATTTTTGGTTGTGATATTTGTCAGCTTGTTTGCCCTATGAATAAAAACATAGAAGAAACTGAAAACTTATTTTCAGATGATATTTTTTCAACAGTTACAGCAGAAAATGTTGAAAAAGTTTATAAGTCAAGGCCTTTTGGCTGGCGAGGATTGAAAGTTTTACAGAGAAATATAGAAATATATAACAATAAATAAAACGTATTTAGGTTTAGTCACTTAATTTTTGTTTTGCTTATTAGAAAACATAATGTTATACTTTTACTGATATTTTGTCATATTTATTTGTAAAGGTATATTAAAAATCTTTCAACAAAGATAATTAATAATGTTGAAAAATTTTTAAAAAATAAGTATAGATTTATAAAAAATAAAAGCACCCTTTACGGGTGCTTTTATTATATTCTACCTGATAACAATATGTCACATATTATTAACGCTATAAATGTTAATACAGCAAATAACATACACATAACCATATCGGACATAAAATTAACTTCTACTTCTGGAACAGCTGAAACAGATAGTCTTTCGCTTACTGTTGCTGTTACAGGAACAGTAGCTAAAACCGTTTTGCTTTCTTCACTGCCAGTATACAAAGTAGCAGTCATTGTTGCGCTTTTCATGTCACCACTTAATATTGGTTGGGAAAAATTAGCTTTTATGCTATTTACAGTTTCGTTATTTTTAAGAACAACATTTATATCCGGTGCGTTGATATTTTCTTTTTCAATAAAAAGTCTATCTTGCTGCTCGCAGCTTAAATCTTCATTAGCACAAAGAGAGATGTATTTACCTGTAACACTTGCGACTTTATAGTTTTCGATAGCCCAGTTTAGCAGATTTTCAGTATCTTTCCACTTTGTGTCACCATGAACAGATTTCATAACAACACATATCAGTTTCATTCCATCATGGTTTATGGCTGTTACAAGGGTGTGTGTAGCTTCTTCTGTCCAGCCTGTTTTGGACATCAGTAAATCTTCCCTTGTAAATTTACCATCATATCGGAAAACCCCATTTAAAAACCAGTTCCGGCTATTAAATATTCTAGTGTCTTTTTGTTTGTTTGTTGGAGGGATTGAATATCTTTTTTCTGAGAAAATTTTATTAAATTCATCGTGTTTTATACATTCTTTTGCAATCATTGCAAGGTCATAAGCTGTTGTGTAATGATTGTTATCATGAAGGCCGTGTGGATTTACGAAATTTGAGTTTAAAGCGCCTGCTTCTTTTGCCCTTTCGTTCATAAGTTGTTCAAGTGATTTACCTGTTTTTGCGGATAGATATTCCCCAATTCCAAAAGCAGCATCGTTAGCACTTTCAATACCCATAGCGTACAATGCTTGTTCTAAAGTAAGATTCTCACCTTCAGAGATTGAAGCATGACTAGTGTTTCTACCTATAGAATAAACAGCATCATGAGAAAAAGTTAAAGTATCCTCTAGGTTACCTAGTTCAATTGCTAAAAGCCCAGTTAAAATTTTTGTAGTACTTGCGGGATACATTTTTTGATTGGCATTTTTATCGTATAAAACTTGTCCGCTTTCACCATCAATAACTATGGCGGATTCACTTACAACATCAACGCCAGTAGCACTAGCGATAGTAAAAATATTAGTATATATAATAAGGCAACAAAGTGCACTTGCAAAAAATCTTTTCATATCAGTTCCTTTAATTTTATCAATGAATTATATTATACAATTTTTTAGTTAATATGTTCAAGTAAAATGGTAATTTTTTTATTTTTGCTGGCATAGTTTTATCTTAAAAGGAGAAATATTATGATAAATAAAAAAATTATAATAAAAAGTGTAATTACTGCTTTCGCTTTTGCAGCTGTATTTACATTACTTACCAAGAGAAATGAAATTTTACCAGTTTCAATCTGCCAATGGGGGCTTTTTTTTGAAAAAGAAAACACACCACCAATACCGAATCTAGACGACTCAGAATTAAACCCATACGGAGCGTATTATCATGGAAATTTAGATAAAAAAACAATTTACCTAACATTTGATGCTGGATATGAAAATGGCAATACACCGCCGATTTTAGATGCTTTGAAAAAACATAATGCGCCAGCTACATTTTTTTTGGTTGGACCATTTATAGAGCATAATCCTGAGATTGTCAAGAGAATGGTAGAGGAAGGGCATGTAGTAGGAAATCATACTTATGATCATCCAGATATGACTACTAAAAATCAGCAAGAATTCATAGAACAGCTAATGAAAACATCAAATCGGTATAAAAATCTTATAGGTGAAGAAATGCCTTTGTTTTACAGACCACCAGAAGGAAAATTTTCTACTGAAAATCTCGAATGGGCAAATCGGGCAGGTTATACTACCGTACTTTGGTCAAGCGCATATGTGGACTGGAATGACAATTCACAGCCAAGCCATGAAAATGCTTTTGAGAAAATAAAGCAAAGAACATTTGATGGGGCAATTTTTCTTTTACATTCCACATCGAAGACTAATGCAGAGATATTAGATGCTCAGCTTACAAAATGGGAAGAAATGGGTTATACATTCGGAGATATAAGAAACCTTGTTGCCGATTATGGTGGTTAAAATGAAAAAGATTAAACCATTTATAGCACTCATAGCTTTTGTATGCCTTGTTGTAGCTAGTATTTTTTGCGGTGAAAAAGTGGTTTACATAGCTGCAGCCGTGGTAGAACATGAAAGCAGGAATTATCCTTATGTTATAGCTATTGATCCAGGACACGGAGGAACTGATACCGGTGCGGAGGCAATAGTAAAAGAAATTGAAGTTTGCAATATGACAGCGGCATATCTTTTTGAATTATTGGATAAAGATCCTAATTTTATACCTATATATACAAGAACTAAGGATTCTGACCCTGAAAGCAAGGAAAGAGCGGAAGTCGCAAATAGTGCAAAAGCCAGTTTATTTTTATCAATTCATGCAAATAGTGACTCATATTCATCATCACGAGGTTTTGAGTGTTACCCTACTCCGCCCGGAAGAGAGTTTCATGAAGAATCATTGAGATTCGCCAATATTGTGGTAGAAAACATGAGAAAAGAAGGGCATAAAATACGTGGGAATGATAAAAAAACAGGAATAAAATACGCGTATTATTCAGGCGATAACAAAACTATTGTAGACAGCGACGATGAAAGAGTTAGAAAACGGAAAAGTTTTGGAGTTTTAGAAAAATCTAATTGCCCTGCCCTTTTAGCTGAGCAGTGTTTTGTTACTAACTATGAAGATGTTGAAAATTGGACTGGTGAACAAGGTTGTCTAAAAGCCGCAAATGTTTATTATAGCGCTATAAAGCAGTTTTTTAACAGTGAAAATGCTTGACTAATGAAGTTGTTTTTATTATAATAAATAGTGCTTATTATGCGGATGTGGCGGAATAGGCAGACGCGCTAGATTCAGGTTCTAGTGATAGAAATATCATGTGGGTTCAAGTCCCTTCATCCGCACCAATATTCCCCGTGAACTATTTAGTTTACGGGGAATATTTTATTGATTATGAATAAAAATATTTCTATATATAATTTTCCATATTTACAAATAATAATATAAATAATGGACTAGTATAAATTATAGTGATATATTAAATATAAGAAAAAT
>JAHHTS010000148.1 GCA_020024475.1 Oscillospiraceae bacterium | reverse complement strand
CTTGTTAAAGATCTTTTATAATCATCATATGCATCTTGATACGACTGTGTCAAAAATAATGGCGAATAAACTTTATTCATGTGTAAGTTCCTCCTATTATATTGATCTAATTACATAGATAAATATTTGTAAAATTTTTTAATGTTATATTTATAACTATATACTTATATACATTTAGGCAGAAAAAATATACTAGGTATTACAACATGCCAATTTATGAATATTAATATAATAGCCGTTACATCTTTTTGGCTCTTGCAAAACATTATAGCTTGCGTAATAGGACATACCGCTTGCAAATATGGTTATGGAATTAGATATATTCCTTTACTTCAGTTGTAGGATGAAGTATGTATTGGTACAACTGGAGTTGTCATACTTATTAAAAAATCCGATAACTATACATGACTTACTATCGATTAATGTCTCATAGAGGAACTTTCACGTCATCAGACACACCCTCTATTTAAACTTATAAAAATCCGTCATATTGGAAAAAGCCCTATCTTATGCACTCAATATCCCATACAAGATTTGCATGACTTTCTAGGTGGCAGCATCCATGGTCATCCAATAATCTAGTGCTAGAACTGTGGTCAAGTAAGACTTTATACTGAACAATCCTGACCATAATATGCATCTTTTCCATGCTTTCTCAAATAATGTTTTTCTAGAATATAATGATTCATTTTTGAATAAGGATTTAACGCTAATGTTTTTAGTGCCATTTCTGAAACTTTTTCCAAAACAACCGCATTATAAACTGCATTTGCTGGATTTTCTCCCCAAGCAAAAGGTCCATGATTTTTCACAACAATTCCAGGAATTTCTAATGGTTGTATATTATTAATACTAAGAGTTTCTATGATTACCTTTCCTGTATTTTCTTCGTAATTATTTGTAACTTCTTTCTCGGTAAGTTCCCTTGTACATGGTATATCACCATAAAAATAATCAGCATGAGTTGTTCCTAACGCTGGTATATTTCTTCCAGCTTGAGCAAACGCTACTGCATTTGTTGAATGTGTATGTACAATAGCTTTAATTTCAAGGTATTTTCTATATAACTCTAAATGAGTTTTTGTATCTGATGATGGCTTTAAATTTCCGTCAACTATCACTCCCGTTTTTATATCTACAACTACCATATGCTCTGGTTTTAAATTATCATATTTTATACCTGATGGTTTAATAACCATATATTTTCTGTCTGCAGAAATACCAGAAACGTTACCCCAAGTATATATAACTACGCCTCTCTTAACTAACTCCAAGTTAGCATTACATACTTCAACTTTTAATTTTTCTAACATATTGTTACCTCATAATCATTTTTATTTTGAAAATAATACGAGCTATACACCAATTCCATATACATCAGATATAGCATTTTCCCATTGATGTGATTCGCGAAGCATATGTTCAACAATATCCCTTACCGCACCATATCCACCTTTAACATTACTAATATAATTTGCTATTTCCTTAATTTCAGTACAGCTATCGGAAGGACAACCAATAAATCCAACCAAACTCATTGGTGGAACATCGTTTAAATCATCTCCTATATATCCAACATCTTGCTTTTTTAATCCTTTCTTAGACATAAAGTTTTTTAAAAAATCGGCTTTATTTTTTATATTTTGAAAAAGATATTCTACTTTCATTTCTTTCATTCTTCTTGTGGTTGCTACGCATTCCCTTCCAGTAAGGACCATTATTTCAATTCCAACTTTATGAGCCGCAAAAAATCCTGCTGCATCCTTGGTACAAAATTTCTTTAATTCATTTCCATGTTCATCATAATAAAGACCAGCGTCTGTCATTGTACCATCTACATCAATAACTAAAAGTTTAATATTCATCTAAAGTCTCTCCTTCTCCCCACTATAAGCTGATGGAGTGATAAAACTAATATTTACGTCTAATGTTTGTATTGCATTAGCAACAGCTAAATTATATTTGTTTCCATGTTTTAGATAGCTTTTAATATTACTGTCATAATAATTTTTTCCACTTTCACAATACCCGTCAGCGCCTGCTACATACACATTTTTAAACTTCATATCTTTTAAAAGCTTAATAAGCATAATAAAGCTATTACATCCTTGATTAAATGCTCCTGAAATACTATTATAATTTATTACATATGTAGCTTTGCTTTCTTTAAGATTAGAAGTTATTATAGTTTTACAAGGTATTTTTTCAATTTTACTAAAACGCTTGTTATTGCTAAAGAAAGCATAATCAACTTCAAACATATCAGGAATAAAGTTAATAGAAATTACAATAGGTTTTTTATCCCCTATAAATGATTTTATAACATCTTCATAAGTTAATATTGAGGAGCCAGGTGCAATCAATAATATCTCTTTACCGGATAATACATCTAGAAGTTTTTTTCTATCTTGAAAGTCATCTATGACATTATTTTTGTAATTTTCATATAACATATCAGCGTAACTATAATCAAAGGTAGTTTTCTTGTTATCATCTATTCGTGCAAGAATATGATTGATATCACGTATTGTTAAATCACCTTTATTTAAATAATGCTCTGCATAATTTCTATGTAAATTAAATCTAGCCGACAGAAAATAGGCAGGAGTATATCCCCATTCTGCATTTCCTTTCAATGGGGATATGTGATCTTGAATCGCATCCATTAAATAGTCAATATCATAGTTCTTTCCAATATATTCATTACAGTAGTCTGCAATTAATTCTATCGGTAAATTTCCTGGTATTCTTCCCATTCCCATTAAACTTCCATCTATTGAAACTGGTCTATCTAAATGTTTATCTATGAATGCTTGGGCTAAACTACAGCTTAATGACATATTTTCGTGTAAATGAAGAGCAACGCGAATATTTCTATCTAGATTATTATCAACGAGAGAAACTATACGGTCTAAATCTCTTCTTTTCATACTACCAAACGTATCTACGATAGAAAACTGATAAGGTTGAATTTGATTGACTTCATTTATTAACCATAATATGCGTTCATCCGAATATCCCATTATATTAATAGGATTAACGGCTAACTTATATCCCTTTGCTTTAACCTCTTTAGCAAATTCCATTCCTTCTTCGATATCATAGTCATGAGCTGTAATTCTGATCATTTCTATACCACTACCACAATACGGACTTAGTTTTTCTATATCATAATTACTTCTCATTGCCATGGCAGAATATATTGTATTACCAGTATTTTGTGGAAGCAATTTATTAAGTTCTTCAATATAATTACAAACTGTAATATCTGGGTTGTATTCCTCGATATTACGTAAAAATCCTACCTCTACAAAATCGATATTGGCCTTTGTAAGTTGTACAATAATATCTTTAATATTATTATATCCAAAATACCAATTGTTTACATATCCACCATCACGTAATGTACAATCTAATAGTTTTAAATCAAATCTTGACATTTTATACATTTCCTTCCACTATTTATACATATTAATTAGTTTTTAAAATATTTTCTATTTTTTTAATCTCGTGAAGATTTGTTAAATCGGTAGGCATATTTAGCATTGCTAAAGCTTGCACATAATCATAAATATCATCAATATCAATAGCTTCTCTTTTATTTACCATTAATTTATATGGATTTGGTCCATAATTATAATGCCATTGGGCGATTTTTTCTTTTGGTGCTATATTTATTCCATTTGTAAAATGATAGATCGGATCTAAAAATTCTGAATTTTTATGATTTACACCAACCTCATAATTTATAGGTCCATTTTTATCTAAATAAAAGCTCTGCATTGGAAGTAATGTAACCAAGGAGTCGAATCCTTCGTCTAATTTTTGAAAATATAGTTTTATAGCCTTTTTGTACAAATGCGGTTCAACTAATGGTGAGGTTGCGCAAGCCCACATAATATGTTCATTTGGTAATACTTTGCATAAATAATCTAGAAACATTCCGAATGGAACTGATTCGTTGGCATATTGTATTGGTCGCTTGATTGCTTTCACACCAGCTGATTCAGCCATTTCCAGCATTTCATCTGAATCAGAAGAAACAATTATATCCGTAATTTCGTTGACCTGTTTTAACTGTTCAATTTTATGTAATAGCAAATTTGTTTTACCAAAAGGTAAGATATTTTTTCCTGGTAATCTTGAACTATTTTTTTTAACTGGAATAATTGCTGTAATTGTTTTATTCATAACATAATTGTGTACTATAATTTGTAAATTATGTACGCTCCTTTCCTTTTATTTCTAGTTTTTTATTAGTGTTGTAAATAAATAATATATATGTACTATACCTATAAATAATTATTTTTCCTATCACATTTCAATATATGAAAACTTTGTGAAGTAATTAACGTTTCTATATACTTATCTCGAAAATCAAATAATGTAGAGTTATAGATAATAGTATTATATTTGTTATATTAAAATATCAAAAATTTTGTTTCGTTTATAATAT
>JAHHTS010000147.1 GCA_020024475.1 Oscillospiraceae bacterium | reverse complement strand
ATAGAACGCATGATGAATAAATAGAAAGTCAAAAAATGTAAAAATATGATAAAATAAGAATGTGGCAAATTATTAAAAATATATGATAGACCACATATAGGATACATTGAAGGATAATACCTTATTATCCATTGCTTTTGTATCTAAAGCGATATAAGAAGTATCGCTGAATTAGTGAGGGCCTATATGAAGTTTAACTATCCCTTGATTTGGCGAACATAGATAATATTGCTTCCCTGTAAATTCTTTTAGCTAAATCGTAATTTTCAGGGCTATCATTTATGAATTGATTTAATACAACTCCTGAATTTATTTCTAAAACTAGAAAATCTCCTGAAATAGTTTCAATAATATCAACAGAGGCAAATTCAATATGTATAGAACGAGCTGCTTCTAAAGAGAGTTTTTGGATTTTTTTTAGTAGAGTCGGATTGGTAATGGGGCTACTTTTTGCTCCTTGCGACAGGTTGAATTTCCAACCAATAGTAACTTTCTCACCGATCTCAGGTATGTAATTTTTTTTACTAATCAAAAGTAAAGGAAAGATATCCCCGTACTTTTGATTAGTTAACTGTAAAACAGTATTCTTACCATCCCCTGTAACGAATGGCAATGTTTTTTTGTATGATAATAGGGGGATTCCGTTCAAACATATAGTACGGTATTCTGCCTTTATACAGTAGTACGGAGACGAACAAAGATAACTGTACGGCTTTTGTAATTTTTTTAACATTTGAAAGAGATCTTCAATATGTGAACAACGATAAACATCCGATCCCTCATACCCATTTTCTGGTTTTAATATTAGTTCTTTGTACTTATCTAAATCATGACAAATATTATTGACAGAGATTTTATCCAAATAACAAACACAATTTTCATAATGACATGTGTATCTTTTATGTGGTACACAAGGTATTTTATTGTGTTTTAAAATTTCATATGTACAAGATTTATTATCTGCAATTTTTGTGGCAATCACAGAATTAATTTCAAATTTTTTACTCCAAATACCCCTTTCTTCTCCGTTTAACGAAAGAATTCTAATTAGTCCATTTTGGAGTATATCTAATTTTATATTATGTTCATGACAGATTTCAGATATTAATTGAGGGAAATAGTCTTTTTTCATATGTATAAAACACCAACCTTTCTTTATTATTATACATTGGAGTTAAAAATAATGGAATATATTAATAGGACAAAAGATTTTGAGCAAATCATATCATCTATAAATAATTATGACATAACCATGATATTAGCTGGTAAGGCTTTTGGGTTAAGTTCATTTCTGTGTGAATTAGGACGCAGAATGTTTCAATATCGTGTGTTTTTATTAAACACAATTAATGGTTCTAATATTGCACATTTACTTATTTCTGATATTATACATTCCGAAGATAGATCTACTTTCAAAAAAATGGTTGAAAAGGAATTTGGTGAAAAATCAATTTCTTTATTAGCTGCTATTTTGCAAGGTATCCCTTATGCAGGACCTGGACTTGCTCAGCTGATTGAAGGAAAAGAGTTACCAGCCATATATGCCGGCAACTATACTTCAGCAGTTGAAGAAATTTTATTGCCATATATAAAAAAATATGTGAGTTTGCAGAAGGTTCTCATTGTAATTGATGAGGCTCAAAATATGACCGAAGATTCTTATAATTTAATCGCAAATTTAGCACAGATAGATGAAGTAAAGATTGTACTGGGAATAACAAATACCATGCGGCCTAATTATATTAAATTGAAGAACAGGTTGTCTCTTTATTCAAATATAAGTTTCCATGTAGAGTATTTTGGACAACCAGAAGAAAAATTGATAAATGAACTCGCAAATCATTTAGGAATTACTCTCTCAGACAGTATGCTTAAAAATATCTTATATCAAACGCATAAAAATATACATTTGATTATAGAATCTATATTAAGTATCTCTATGTCAAAAAATAGTATGATGGATTTTAATGAAATAGATAAGGCAATTATTTCCTTATTATTTATTTGTTACTTCGGTTTGAGTAAGAGCACTTTAAAATCACTTATAAATGTTAGTAATGTATATTCTCCGAATATTGATGAAGAGCTAAATAGCACACTGAGTAATCTAGAAAAGCACAGTTGTATTTTAAAAAAATACATTAATGAAACTCAAATCTATTTTATAGCTTCACTATATCATCCGGAAATAGAACGCTGTACGAATAACTATTCAGACATGCTCTATTATAAAAGCATAGTTTATGATTATTACCAAAGGCAAGGAATGAAGAGTTCCAAAGAAATTTTAGAACTCTTATATAAACTATCAATCGAATTTTCGAATCATAGTATTAAAAAATATGCAATAGCACTCTTAGAATATAAATTGAAAAATGGAGAACAAATTTCTGAAGATATTATAGCTAATGCACACTTGTCAAAGAAAAATAATAAAGAAGTAGAATTAAGTGTATTATATTACACTCGTGAAAGGCGATATAGCGAAGCATTAAAATGGATAGAATTTTTAAAGAGTAAACGCAGTAATTATCGCTATAATATATTGAAAAGTATACTTCTAAATCGAATAAGAAATTTTTCTGAAGCCGAGTCCATGCTTTTATATAATATAAATACTATAGATGAGCCTAAAATCTTAAACACCCTTTTGGCCTATTATGTAGCCAATTGTATTCATACAAACAAGAAAGAGACGGCAATAAAAGAATATAATAACAGAATACATCAATTAGACGGTACGGAAAACTGGGGCTATTTTTTAAGAAATTTGGCTTCCGCTGTTCCTTTCTCTGAAAAAAAAGGGTTTTATCAAGATGCAATCGATAATTTCTCTTTTTTTAAAGATGATTATGGTATATTTAGTAGCAAATGTAATTTAGGAAATTCTCTGTGTGTTGTAAAAAAGGCTTCGGAAGCATTATTATATTTAAGAGAAGCAGAAATAGGGCTACAGCAATTTGGCCCTAACCATCTACATATTGTGTACAATGACTTGGGCGTTTGCTATTTAATGCTAGGAGATATAAAGAATTCCACTAAATATCTCTCACTTGCTGAAAAACTAGCATATAATAGAATGCCACGTTTAATTACGGCTATTAATAAGGCTTGCCTTTTAAGTGTTCAACATGAATATAATTTATCTTTAAATAAATTAGATTTGATAAAAGATGAAGTTTTAGTTCATCCTGTTGCAAGTATTGGACAAAAGTATTTTACTAATAGATTATTGATAGAATATCAAAAAGGAATAAATACGTTTATTGATTATCAAAAAAATAATAAATCACACATAGACAACTTTGTAAATGAAGTTACCATGGAAAAATATAAGATTTTACTTTCAGAAAAGAGGCAAATAGAATATCCTTCCAAAGAATGGAATGACCTATTTTTCCCCGGTGGATTAGCGTATTGGTATGTTGATCCATTAAAAATGATATAATTTACTTGTGATTAAACCATGTCTGTGCAAACTGGAAGTTAGAATATTGAGTATGATTTCTTCATAAGAATACCCCAGTGATTTTGCTGATTGACTAATAGTTGAATGTTCGCCCAAATTACAACATACGTTAAACTCTATAAAATATGGGCGATTATCTTTTTTGCTTATAATGTAATCGAATCTTGTATAATCCAATGGCTGTACCAATTTAAACAATTTTTTTGAATAGGACTGTATTTTTGCATTTACTGAAGAATCCTGTATAACTTCTCTATACAAGCCGCTATCAACCTTTCTCTTTTGACGATACGTGACAACATTACCTTTTAATTGGGAAACTTCTTGAACACATGGCAAAAAAAGATAGTTATTAAAATTATTTAGTACTGGAGATGTATAATAAATCCCATCAATAAATTCTTCTACAATTACATCTTGTTGTTGATTATAAAGGTACTCAATACGGGCTTTTGCACTGGTCCAAGTGTCACAAATTGAATTTTCATCAATGTATTTTGATGCAGCTCCAAAACGAGGTTTAATAAAATATGGAGCTGCAAAAGATGGCTCTTCTATTTTATCGTTAATAGAATAAATCTCCCATTTAGGAGTAGGAATATTGGCATATACAGCCATCATTTTTGATAAATGCTTATCTTCTGCTAGGGCTCTTATATTAGGACGAGCACCTAAATACGCAATTTTGTAATATTCGGCTACAGATGAGATAAATATCTCGGAATTTCGAAACGGCATTCGATTATATAATGAGAAGATATAATTAATTCCATCTGGAAAGTCAAACATTATTTGTGGATTATTTGATGTTATAATATTGCTACAGTTCTTTTTTAAAATATCACATATTTTTCGATGATAATCCGCATATACTTTATGTAAACTATCAAACTCATGATATTTTCCTTTTTCATCTGGGGCATAATGAGCTAGATAAAGTATACCAATATTATCAAACATTTGTATTTCCCCCCCTCATAATCTTAAATTTTATGTTATTTTTTTAGAAAAAAGCAATGGATAATAAGGTATTATCCTTTCATTTTCACCCCCTTCCCTTCT
>JAHHTS010000146.1 GCA_020024475.1 Oscillospiraceae bacterium | reverse complement strand
TCTTTTTTCTTGTAAAGAAATTGTTGGCTTGTTGTGGCCTTCCGTGTTGGTTATGAGGTTGCTGTGATTTGGAAATTTAGTACAAATTATGAACGTTCTATTGAAAAAAACAGGAAATTTGATACAATGATTCATAGTTAGACGATATAGCTTAGTATCCCAGCCGCACAGAGGTAAACCTGTGTGGCTGTTTGCACAGAGTGGCAATAATGGGAATCTATTATTGGTCGAAAAATTTAAGTGTGGTAATCTAATGACGGAGGAATATCAATATGCTTTTAAAAAAAGTGAGAATTATAAACTATAGACAATTGCAAAGCGTCGAGTTGGATTTGCAAAATTCATTAACAGTATTGGCAGGCCCCAATAATAGCGGAAAAACAACCCTTATCTCTGTTTTAAAAGGAATGTTCTACGACAAAAAACTCAGCTTTAACTATAGCGATATTCCAACAAACTTATCAACTGCTTGGGTTGATAAAATAATACCTGTTTTTCAGCCGATTATGATTAAATATGAAAAAGAACCAGGTATCAATGAGATTATTAAGAAAATATCTGACAATGATGCGTTTATCACTGACTACATCATGGGGGGCTTTCAGGCCCAAATTCAAGTAGATTATGACCCTTTAAATGATGACATTCAACAATTTGCTGATTATCTTATGGATCTCGACGAGTCTAAACACTCGTTCTATTTTATATATACATATGATCCAAGTGTGTCTTCTTTTGAAAAAACTCTTAACGAGTGTTACGACAAGATAGCCGCACGATTTCTAGATATCAATGATCCAGAAAGTGTTGAAAAAGAAACCAAGACTTATTTTTTAAAGGAAGCACTGCTAAGATTATACTGTAGTTCGTTGATTGAAAAATGCTACTTCTGCAACTCGAACTATGAAAATGCGAATTCTATGGAAGTTTCAGCATTTAAAAAACTATTCAATTTTCAAAATATACCTGCAGTAAGAGAAGTTGATGATAGCGAGTCGGATTCTTATAAAGGAATTAGTAAGAGAGTAATTGCATTACTAAAAGACGACGATACTTGGGTGGAGACAACGAAAAAACTTCCCAACTTACTAATGGCGCAAATTGAAAACTCTGGAGCAAAAACTGAAATTAAAAATTCATCAATAAAATCCTTAGATGAAACTGTAAGAGATATTGCCAAAACAAGCGGAGGACATATTGGAAAGCTTCAATTGGAGATGGATGTTGACGAAGATGATGTTCAAGATTTTATTCAAAAAATCACAAGGGCAAAATACGATATTGATGGATTGTTGTTAAATGAAGAGTCACAAGGATTGGGATTTAGCAATTTAATTTATCTGCATATGAGATTGGAGGAGTTCTATAAATCCATTGATAGCAATAAAGTTAATGTATTTTTCATAGAAGAACCTGAATCACATATGCATCCTCAAATGCAAAATGTTTTTATTAGATTTCTAAAAAAATACTACACTGACAAACAATTACAAGGTCTTATTACAACCCATTCTAATGAAATTGCAAGGGCAGTTGGTTTGGATAGCCTGAGGGTAATTAGGCAAACGGAAAAAGCTAAGAGCGAGTTATTTAATCTTAGCAAATTTAGAAACTCAATAAAGAACAAAAAGGTTAAAAATATAGATGATGAATCCGAGTTCCTTCTAAAAAATTTCTTTGATTGGTTTTTTGAAATAGGATATTCTGAATTGATTTTCGCAGATAAAGTTGTCCTGTATGAAGGCGATACAGAACGCCTATACATTAGAAAATTAGTTGGAATGCCCGAATTTTCGTCATTGTGCGATAGCTATATAGCATTTATTCAAGTTGGAGGAGCCTATGCTCATATCTACCTTGAAATGCTTACTATGCTTAAAATGAAAACCTTGATAATAACAGACTTGGATTATGATAACAATGCATGGACGTTTGAACTGGCGAAAAAAAGTACAAGCACAAATGAAACGCTAAATCGTTGCTACAGGTTGCTTTATCCAGAAAAGGGCTCTAAATATTTACCTACGATTGAAGAACTGTATGAATTGCAGTCCAAAGGAGATGTGGCTCTGTATAATAATTTGGTTTACATTGCCTTTCAAGATAAAGGTAGCACCGCTCGTACATTAGAAGAGGCAATGCTAAATAAATTTCTTAATCAAGATGTATTCAAAAAAATCAAACGCAGCGAGTGGAAAACAATAAGGAAAAATAATAAACTTACCTTTACTATTCCTGATAATAGAGAAGGAGAAGAAGATAGTCAATATTCAATTCGCCGTATTGTACGGGCAACCTCGAACGATAAAACTGATTTTATGTATTCTGTTATTTTAAGTGGAAATGAAGAAAAAATGCTTCCCGATTACATAAGGAAAGGACTACTATGGCTGGCGAAATAAAAAATAACAAACATTTGATAAATGCTCCAGCGGGCAGTGGAAAGACTACATTTATACGTAACCAGTTAAAGAGCATCTGTCTTAATGAGCCAAAGAGTAAAGTCATCTGCATCACATATACCAATCGTGCTGCAGATGAGCTTAAGAAAGATTTAGATAATCCCAATGTTACCGTAAGCACTATTCATTCATATATCAATGCTTTGATTAGTCCATTTTATTCTAGCAAAGAGGCTATAGATTTATATTGGGAGATATTTGAAGCGAAGATCAAGGACAGAATAGCGAATGCTGCAGATGATGAGCATGTTAAACAGAGTAATCAGTACTATATTAAGAAATATGGGGGCCTGACTGAAGAAACTGTTCGCAAGAACTTACTGAAATTATCATATGGTGAGACACCATTTACTTCATTGTATTCCGGACAGCTGTCTCACGATGATTTGATAATATTTGCCAATAAATTGATAAAAAGATATCCAGTGTTATTGAAAAAAATCGGCAATAAATATAACTATATTTTTATTGACGAATATCAAGACACATCAGCATACATCCTTGATCTTTTTTATGATGCTGTTAAAGATAGGGAGAATGTTCAATTATATTTGCTAGGTGATAGAATGCAGCAAATATATCGTAACTATGATGGTACTTTTGAAGAAAAGTTCCGTGAATTTGATAGGTCTTTTCGACTTAAAGTAAACCATCGTTCAATTGGGAAAATCGTTTCAATATTGAATAATATATATAACGATGCGTCCTTCAAGCAGGATCCGGCACAAAATAATACTGGTATCAATCCTGATATTGCTCCGCAAGTAATTATTACTCCAAATTTGAAAGATTCGGTTTCTCAAGTTCAAACCCGATTTCCTAAAATACTTATATTATATCTGATGAACAAGGAAAAATATCAGGAAATCGGAGCGCAGAACTTATATAACGCATATAACGATATGGAAGCTTATTCGTTTGGACGAAAGTATTCTCCGACAGATGTTTTGTCTGATATGTCGAGTGACAATCCGGATTCTTTAATGAGGTTTCTGTTTCTTATCAACAACATAGTATCACTTTACTCAAATGAAAATTATGGTATGCTTATTTCAACTTGCAAGAAAGAACACAGATACCTTAATCCAGCACCATTTAAGATAAAAAAGCATTCTGATAAAAAATACTTAAAGGATAAATTTGAAGCAATTAAAACGGTATACGAAAAAGATGGGTGTCTAATAAGAGACGTAATTCAAAGTTTGTTCGTTAACTCACTTATATCGGAGACAGTAAAAAACGATTATACAGGAAACGCAGAATATCAAGGGGTATTAGATATTGAAGTTAAAGAAGTTAAAAAACTAGCAGATTATCTAAGTACACCACATATATCTACACAGCATGGTGTAAAAGGAGAAAGCCACCCATCTGTGATTTTTGTAGCTGCTGACAATACCAGCACCCCCAATGTCCGTATGTATTCTTTTTTTGAATTATGGTCCAAAATGGATTTTTCACTTCCAAAATTTGAAGACTTCTTTTATTCGTATAGTAAGATCATAGCAGCAGTTGAAGCAGAACTGGGAATGAAGACTAGCCAACTCACAGCTGAAACTCATAACAAGAATGAAAGAAACAAAGCCATCTTGGCTAAATACAGCAATCAGGTTTTAGATGAATATCAGGGAAACAAACTATTTGAAGCACTATGCAAAGATCAGTTCACATCATATTTAGCTAATAGTAATGTCGGAAATGCTAAAAAGATTTTCAAAATTACAGAAATTGAAGGTATACTAACGGCTTATAGATTGTTTTATGTTGGATGTTCACGAGCAAGAAAGAATCTTGTTGTTGTCGTTGATGAAAACAAAGTTAGGTGGTTTAAAGATGCTTTTGTTGATAAGGTTCGGAAAATTGGATTTTCTATATCGTAATAGCATCCTGCCTTGAAATTCCGTTGTCCATAATATGCCACTCACTACACCGCTTCTAGCATGCCGCTGAAAAAAGATACTCTGCTTCTATTGACGGTCTTATAGTAATTCTATGTCATTTTGTCTTTGTTTTCCGGAGCGCTGGTCTAACAGGGCATCCACATTCTGTCGGAGAGTATCGTATTCCCGTTCCTCATTCTGCG
>JAHHTS010000145.1 GCA_020024475.1 Oscillospiraceae bacterium | reverse complement strand
TGCACGATATTGCTACCACTAGCCCCTCAAGCTAGCGTGTCTGCCGATTCCACCATATCCGCTTATTTATTTGTCTCACTTTATTAGTGCAAGATTGATTATACTACACAGAGTTACCTTTGTCAACATTTTTTTACAATTATTTATTATAAATATAAAAAAGACCTACTATATTTAGTAGGTCTTTGGTGCGGATAACAAGACTTGAACTTGCACGATATTGCTACCACTAGCCCCTCAAGCTAGCGTGTCTGCCGATTCCACCATATCCGCTTATTTATTTGTCTCACTTTATTAGTGCAAGATTGATTATACTACACAGAGTTACCTTTGTCAACATTTTTTTACAATTATTTATTATAAATATAAAAAAGACCTACTATATTTAGTAGGTCTTTGGTGCGGATAACAAGACTTGAACTTGCACGATATTGCTACCACTAGCCCCTCAAGCTAGCGTGTCTGCCGATTCCACCATATCCGCTTATTTATTTGTCTCACTTTATTAGTGCAAGATTGATTATACTACACAGAGTTACCTTTGTCAACATTTTTTTAATATTTTAAAGTTCTTTAATGGATACCCCTAAATGATATTTAAAGGTATCCATATATATTACAAAACAGTATTTGTTATTGTATCAATATTTTCATCTTCAGAAGGAAGTGTTGCTACATCACGAAGTTTTCTGTTAATGGCATTTGTTCGTGTTCCAACCAATTTATCCAGTTCTTCGCTAGCCATGCGCATACGATCTTGAGTTTTTTTGAGGACTTCTCCGAACTTTGAAAATTCTGTTTTAACTTCTTCTAAAACTCTCCATACCTGACCAGAAGTTTTTTGGATTGCAAGTGTTCTAAAACCCATTTGTAAACTATTGAGTAGCGCTGCCATTGTGGTAGGCCCAGCAATATTTATTTTATCTTTCCGCAATTCTTCAACAAGACCACATCTAACTACTTCGGAGTATAATCCTTCTGTAGGTAAAAACATAATAGCAAATTCTGTTGTATTAGGTACATCAATGTATTTTGTACTTATATCCTTTGCAAAAGCTTTAATTCGTGCCTTGAGTTCTTTAATAGCAACCTGAACCTGAGCGACATCAGCTGTATCATAAGCATCTAAAAGTTTTTGGTATGCATCAACAGGAAATTTTGAGTCAATTGGTAAATAAACTGGCTCATCTCCTATGCCTGGCATTTTTATAGCAAATTCGACTCTGTCATTTGAGCCTTTTTTTGTAATAACATTAGTTTCATACTGTTCTGGTGTAAGAATATCTTCTAAAATGGCACCAAGCTGAACTTCTCCAAGTATACCTCTTGTTTTTACATTTGAAAGTACTCTTCTCAAATCATCAATGCCATCACCAACCTTCTGCATTTCTCCTAATGATTTATAAACCTGCTCCAGACGATCACTAACAAGTTTGAAACTCTGGCTTATACGATCTTCCAATGTTTTCTGTAATTTTTCATCAACAGTCCGTCTCATTTCTTCAAGTTTTTTCTCATTTGACAACTGCATTTCAAACATTCTCTGCTCCATCGTCTTACGAATAACATCCATTTGTATATTACTTTGTTTTTGAAAAGACGCAAAACGCAAATCTAAATCTTTTGTACCATCATTTACAGTTCTTCGCAAAGTATTTATACTTTCATTTATCCTATCTGAAAACTCATTAAATCTTAGTGCTTCTATATTTGCAATATTAGCCTGGGCAGACCGGTTTGCCTTTGTGGTAGATTCAACTTGTCTTGACATAAAATCAAGTGTGTCTTTTTGATTCTTATCTATATAATTTTTTATTTTTTCTTCAAGTTCTTCGATTTTCTCTTGATTATTTTTTTTCTTAAAAGAAATAATTATAATAATATTTGCAATTACTAATATCAAGAGTAGCGCAATAATAATATAGTTAATTTTATTCATTTTATTACCTATGTTTTTATAGCCGCCATTACAATGACGGCTAATAATATTTATTTATGTTTTTTATTAGCAAGATTTTCACATGCATCAACAATCATTTTAATAAATCTTTCTCTATCTACATCAAGTGAAACTGTTGCATTTGGTTTTTTATGTAAAACATTTCGAACATCTGTAACCGTCATACCATAAGTATATCTACCATTGATATCAACTGTTACATAGTAGTCCTCGCTTTTCACCAATGTAGGATCTGCAAGCCACGCAAGTGTCAAAGAATCATGCATAGCAATTCCAGGATTTTTCATGCGGTCACGATAATGCTCAGCATAGATACCACACATATTATACAATTCTTTTGTCAGCCAATTATTATTTTTAAAATCTTCAAGCTCATCAAACCCGATATAACCTTTCCATGTTGCATCAAGACAAGCCATAGAAATTTTAACACCACTTTTAAATAGTATATAGGCAGCTTCTGGATCAGCTAGAATATTAGCTTCAGCAACTGGGCTTGCATTTCCTCTCATTGTTGATCCTCCCATGAGCATCACCTGTTTAATTTTAGGCATTAATTCTGGATGCGCCATAATAAGTGTAGCAACATTTGTCATTGGTCCTACTGGTACAAGTGTGATAGGTTCATCACTGCTACGCAGTGTATCTGCCATAAATTCAACCGCACTTTTATCAATCGGCTTTGTTTGTGGTTTTGGAAGAGGATTTTTCATATCTCCTAAACCATCAAAACCATGAACTATACTGAATTCTGGCGGATTATATTCTTTTACTATCGGTCTCTTGGCACCAACAGCAACTGGAATATCTGTTTTACCAATAAGTTCAAGTATTTTTAAAGTATTTTCTGTTGTTACTTCTATTCTACGGTTACCAAATGATGTGGTAAATCCTAAAACATCAAATTTTTCGTTGCCACAAGCAAGGCACATTGCAATGGCATCATCAATACCTGTGTCAACATCCATAATGATTTTGATTTTTTCCATTCTAGTGTCTCCTTATTCAAAATGTTCAAAAGCTGACTTCAACAACCGTTTGTATTTTTCTCTATCCATTGTAATGGCTAATTGAACATTAGGTTTCATCTTAAGATGACCTTTCATATCAAATACAGTTTGTCCTTCGGTTTCACTACCTTGAGTTTCACAAACCACTGTACAATCCTCAGTAACAAGACTTTCTCCATCAAGCAATAAAGCGACTGAAGCTGTAGCGTCATATATAATTATATCGCTTGAATCAAAATCTATTTCTTGCCCTATGCGTTCACACATTCTTTCATGCCATTCAATATCGTGCTTTAAAAAAGCTTGTGTTAAAGGTTTAAGTTTTTTAGCGCTTCCATAAATTTCTTTTATCTCTGCACCAGTCAAACTCATTTCTTGTCCGAACCCCATATCAGCCATTGTAATTGGGATTCCACTTGTCAATACTACCTGACATGCATGCGGATCTCCCCAAATATTAAATTCGGCATTTTGTGAATGGTTACCAAAATCGCGAGAACCGCCCATCATATAAATTCTTTTCACATATTTAAAAAAATCAGGGTATTTTAAAATAGTTAAAGCTACATTAGTCATAGGGCCTAAAACTACAAGTGTAAGTTCACCATTTTCCTCTTTAGCTATTTCATACATAACATCCCATGCAGCTTTATCACTTACCCGTTTTGTTGGATTTTCCATTTCATATCCAGCCATTCCATTTTCGCCATGAACCGAACTAGCCTCCTTCAGTGATACAATCATCGGTTTTGCAGCACCTTTTGATACTATACAATCAATATCAAGTAATTCTCGCAAGCATAGCGCATTCCTAGTTGTTCCTTCTAGTCCTACATTACCATGCGTTGTTGTAATTGCTTTTATATCTACTTTATCGTTACCTGCAAGCGATATGATAGCAACAGCATCATCGATGCCAGGATCTGTATCAATAATAACAGGGATTTTTCTCATATTATCCTCCATATTTAAATTTAATCAATATAGCCTTAATAAACATATATTTTTATTATAACATAAATTAAAAATGAATAAAAGTAATGAATATTTACATAATTTATACATTCATTTATACTATTATTTATGGATATAAACATACAGGAGTATATAATGAAAAAAAACACAATGAAAATTGCACTATGTGGCGTTACTGGTGCTCTTATTATAATTATATTATTAATGGGGTTTATGTTTCCTTTTGCTACGTATGCATGTCCAGCACTAGCAGCTTGCATACTATTTCCCATCGCCTATGAATATAAAGGAAAAACAGCATTTACACTTTATTTAGCCACTAGTTTTCTTGCTTTAATACTTATACCGGATCAAGAACTATCTTTTATGTATATATTTGTATTTGGGCTATATGCAATAATAAAAATTCCAATTGACAGACTACAAAATAAACTTATTAGAATATTTTTAAAATTTATTTATATAAATATTTCTGTTTGTTTCAGTTATATTTTTCTATTACTAATATTTCCAGTACAAGCTCTTGTAAATGAATTTTCTGAATATGGTACAGCTTTTCTTATAACACTTATAGTAATGTTTAATATAATGTTTATAATATATGATAAAGCAATAGAAAAAGTGCTATTACTTTATATATATAAATTAAGAAAA
>JAHHTS010000144.1 GCA_020024475.1 Oscillospiraceae bacterium | reverse complement strand
CTTCTTCTCATAATAATTCCCCCTATGGTAGTTTATCTTATTCTACCATAGGGGGTTATTTTCTTATATGTCCTTTTTACGACTTGTATACAAAATATGTGGTTTTGTTATTATTCAATTTTTATTGAATTTTGCTTTTATGCATATTTATAAGCTATTATTTTTTTGATAACTAATATATTTTATTTTAAAAATATTATAGAAAAATTATAAATATAGCTAATATTTTCCAATAAACTAAAATACAAATATATAGTTATTTAAATTCAAGTATTTTTATATTCTTATCGACATAAACTTTTCTTTAAGTTCTTTAGCTGCTTTTTCCGGGCATTCAGCCTTCATTATAGCAGAAACCACACATATACCACTTATAGGAATTCCTTTCAGCACATCAATATTTTCTTTATTTAAGCCACCGATTGCATTTACTGGAATATGTACTGCTTTACATATGGCGTCAAGTGTATCTATAGAAGTAATAACTGTTTTAACTTTTGTTGTTGTTGGGTAAATTGCACCCACACCTAAATAATCCGCCGATTGTTCATAAGCTTCTTGTGCCTGCTCTAATGTTTTTGTTGTTGCCCCGATTATCTTATTATCACCGAAAAGTTTCCTCGCCGTTTTTACAGGCATATCACTTTGTCCAAGATGAACTCCTTCCGCATCAACAGCCATTGCCACATCAAGTCTGTCATCAATAATAAGTGGAACATTATATTTTTTAGCTAACTCATGAACCTTGCTTGCAAGCTCAATGTATTCTCGTGTAGATTTATTTTTTTCTCTAATTTGCATTAGTGTTACACCACCTTGCAAAGCTGACTCTACTTTTTTCAAGAAGGTTTCTTCATCAAGTCCCGTACTGTCAGTAATAAAATAAAGTGTACTATCAATTTTTTTCAATCTTTATTTCCTCCAAATTGATATATTTCTCTATATCTTCATTAGAAATAACTGAAATATTATCCATTAAATTAACCATAAAAGTTCCATTTCCTTTATCGGTTTCAGACTTTTCACCAGCTATTCCCATAACAACACATCCTGTGACAACTGATTCTATTCCAGGATAAACTGAAAGATAACTGGTGCATAAAGCACCTAACATACAACCAGTACCAGTCACACATCCAAGCTGTGGTGTACCATTTTTTATATAAATGATTTTTTCACCATCAGTCACAATATCTACTTTTCCGCTTGCTAAAATAACTGAATTATACTTTTTAGCTAGTTTGACGGATACTTTAGTAATGCTTTGAATATCTAAACTTAAATCCGTATCAACACCTTTAGAAGTATAATTCGAATAATATAGCGCATTTATTTCAGAATAATTTCCCTTTATAATTGATGGCGAATACTTTTGAATTAGATTATAAGTATATTGTCTTCTCAAATTTGAACAAGCAACACCAACAGCATCTAACATATATGGTATATCATTATCGGATGCGGTTTTTGCTGCAATTTCCATAGACTCCATACGAATATCAGTTATATTTCCAAGATTTAGCATCAATGCTCCTGAAGTAATAGTAATTTCAGAAACTTCTTTTGGATGCTCAGCCATTATAGGTTTTCCACCAACAGCAATAATTGCATTGGCACATTGATTTATTGAGATTGGATTTGTGATTGAATGTATAAGTGGATTTTTTTCTATAAGTTTTTTTCTAATATCATTAATTATTTCAATCATTTCTTAATCCACCTTTTTGATTTATTTATAAAATAATAAATAATAGAAATCAATATAAAACTAATAACAACAAAATTTGATATATAGTTCCAAATAGGAGCTGTTAATTCAAATACACTTACAATTATTCTTATTACAAAATAAAGAATAACACCTATTGAAGCTATTGAAGCCGTATTTGAAACAATACCGCTGTTATCGTCATAACTTTTATCTGAAATGGTATTCTGAATTTTTTTTAACATCCCATTTTTATATAGTTTCTTCAAAAAAATAAACGCAATGCTTCCGCCTATAATTGTAGCAAAAGTAAATGAAGGCACATAAAACAGCCATGTAAGACCACTTTTCCCTACAATAAACGCCATCACAGGGTATGAAATAATTGCACCTATAACTCCTGTACCTATAACTTCACCAAGTACTGCAAAAATAATTTTGCCATTAGAAACTCGGTAAAAAACACCTGACAAAAATGCTCCAAAAATAGCGCCTGTCAAAGCAATTGGTGGTATGCCCATAAAAAACATTCTAATTATTCCTATTAGGGTTGCACACAATAACGAATACCACGGGCCTAACAATACCGAACATATTATATTGATAAGATGAGCCATAGGGCACATACCCTCAACTCTTAAAATAGGCGAAATGACAACTCCAAGTGCTATAAGCATAGACAGCACCATCATCCTTAAAAATCTTTTTGAATTATTCAATTTGTTTTCCTCTTTTCGTAATAATTTACGAAAGCAAATAACCTTCGCACGGTCGATACTTAAAGGTATCCTCTCACCCCGAAACACGGGTTCCCATCGCTAATAAAATTCAAAGATGTCAAGTGCTCCCTTGCCACCCGCAAGCCATCCTCCTTCCAAAATAAAAAACGGACAATCCTTTTGTGGACTATCCGTATAAGGCAAATGTCTTTTCCTACGGCGGCATTATCCGCATCAGGTTAAGGGTCGAAACTTTAGTTTCCTCTCAGCTATAACGCTCCCCTATTGTTCTAAAAAATGATAACACAAATTTATTTATGTGTCAATAAAATAGCAATATATGAGTGAATTGCACTAAATTTCAGCTAGCATATTTTTAGGATCTTCTGCTGCTTTTACCTTCCCATTAGCTTTAATTATAATCCCATTTTCATCTATGAGATAAGTTGTTCTTACAACTCCCATTGATACTTTACCATAAAGTTTCTTTTCTTGCCAAACATCATAATCTTTAATAACAGTTAATTCTGGGTCAGCCAGAATTGTTATTTCAAGTCCTTGCTTATCTTCAAATCGTTTATGTGACTCAACAGTATCTTTACTTACGCCTAGAACAACTGCACCTTTTTCTGTAAACTGTGGTAAAAGCCGTGAATAGCCGCATGCTTGCTTGGTACAACCTGATGTATTATCCTTTGGATAGAAATACAAAATAACTTTTTTTCCTTTATAATCGCTTAAGCTATGCTTTTCACCATTTTGATCTGGCAAACTAAAATCAGGTGCTTTTATTCCTACTTCTAACATATTATTCTCCTTTTTAATTTATTATATTTCATATTATATACTGCTATAAAAAATTTTTAAGTGATAAAATTACAATTATAAAAGCTGATTGAGTTTATTCAATCAGCTTTTAATTATGTGTTTAAAATTTATGGATTGCAACTTTCACAAGGACTATAACCTTTTTTTATAATTTCATCTCTATTTTCTTTATAAACTATTTTATTTTTTTCGCTTATGTTTTTAGCACTTTTGCATTCTGGAAAATGAAATTTCATTGTGCTTTTATTCCGTACATATTTTTGTAAATTATTTTCTGTTTTTTCATGCTGTGATTTGTTCGGCTTAACATTTTGAACTTTTTCTGTTGAAAATGTATCAATATTTTCATTTCTTTCAACAATAACTGTTACTTCTTTTCCATTAGAAGTAACAACAACTTCACCTTGCAAATCTGTCCTAAAAACTTTTGCTCCAGCATCATGCAAACGACTAAGTGTTTCTTCATTTGGATGACCATATTTATTCCCTACTCCAGCAGAAATAATAGCATACTTTGGCATTATTTCTCTAAGGAAAGGATATGTAGTTGAAGTGGTACTGCCATGATGACCAACTTTTAACACGGTAGATTCAATGTCTACTCCTGAATCAAGTATTATTTGTTCAGTTTCTCTTTCTGCATCTCCAGTAAATAAAAATGATGTATCTCCATATTCTATTTTTAAAACTATTGAGGTATCATTTGTGTCTTCTCCAGAGTTTACTCCAATAATTCTAATCAAAGCGCTACCAAGTTCATAATTATCTCCAACTTGTGGTATAACTATTCCACCGCCTTTTTCATCAGCATATTTTTTAAAATCTTTAAAAGCTTTGCTATCATAATCAGTTACCGGGCATAGTGTAATATCAGCAGTAGTATAATTAAATGCACCAGGTATACCACCTATATGATCCTCGTGAGCATGTGTACCTACAACTATATCTAGCTTTTCAACTTGTTCGCTTTTTAGTACTGAATAAATAAGGTTTGAATCTTCTTTATTTCCACCATCAATAAGCATATAATGATTGTCACACTCTATAAGCGCCGCATCAGCCTGACCAACATCTAAGAATCTAATCTTAAAGTTTGATTCTTCAGATATGTTTTGTGAGTCTTGTATAATAGTACCCGTAGATGTTTGGCCATTGTCTATTGGTGTGCTATTATAAACATTTATGTCAGAATTTGTGCATCCAGACAACAATAAAAATGACAATAAAGCACTTTTTAACAATGATAATTTTTTCATATATTTAACTCCTATAAAACGAATAAAGATATACTATACATTATTTCTAAATTATTTTCAATTTTGTCTCATATATCTAAATAGATTACACAATAAAACACATAGTTTTAATT
>JAHHTS010000143.1 GCA_020024475.1 Oscillospiraceae bacterium | reverse complement strand
ATATATAACATATATAATAACATATACAATAACATATACAATATTTAAGATATAAAAAATATAGAAAAACCAATTTTGGTTACCCTATATTTCATTAAATTTTTATTTAGCGAAATAACGTTATGATATAATTATACCATACTCCCTAAATATTTGCAATAAAAAAATCAGCTATTAAATTATAATAGCTGATCCTAAATCAATTAATGTTTTATTCTCAATAAATATTGGCTTCATATTATATTTTTTTAAGAATTCTATGATAGCTGATTTATCATTTTGATTTTCGATATCTCCAAAAAATAGTATTTCGGAATCATTTAATTTTACCGATGCACCGCCAATAAATCCATATTCATAACCTTTAAGCAATATTTTGCCCTTAGAAATTTTCATACAATCAATGCCATTCTCTTTTAAAGATTTATATATGCCATCATCATCAGTTATATATGCATCATCGTTTAAACATATAGTCGAACATTTGGTATAACCTTGTTTTACATTTATTTGTTTTATATTTGTTAAATATTTATCATCAAACCTCATACTAGTATTAGGATTTTTAATTATATATTTATCATTTATTATATAATTTAAAAGACATTCTGTTTTATAACCCGGTTTTAATTCATCACATATTAAAACTTTATATCCAGCTTTTTCTAACAATTCTTTATTATCTAATTGACAGCCTGAAATCATGAATGTGTTTTTGTTTAACTTTAGATATAATGCATCTGTGTGTCGACAAATAGGACTACTAACACGATGTGAAGCTACTACACTATGACAAGTATACCCCATATTAATTAATTTATTAACAACTTCTTTGTCAGTTGTATCAATTATGCACTGCTTCATATTTGTTTTCACGTTTATTCCCTACTTAAAGCTTTCACTGGTAAAAGATTAGCTGCCTGATAACTTGGATAAATGCTGAATATAATTGTTAAAATAATTGTAGCAGAAATCCCAGAAATAAGCAATGCATAGTCATAAGTGTAGCTAGTTTTTAATATTATATTTGTTATAATCATAACAAAAAAGCCACAAATTGTTCCCAAAATAATCCCAATAGTACATGCTATTACAGAATACAAAAGAAATTCTAACATTATGTCTTTAGTTCTTGCACCTAAACTAATTTTTATTCCTATATCATGCTTGGCACTTGTTACAGCTGTATTTACACTTGTTGCAACAGAAATACTGCATACGATCACCGCTACACACGAAACAGCAAATAATGCGAAAAAAGCAATATTTACTATATTATTTATAATATCTCTTTGTTGACTCAAGTTGGTTATTTTTAAGTTTGTTTTTTGATTATATCCAACTTGATGAGAAATATATTGTTTAATTACATCTTCAGTAACATTATTATCATTTACATTTATTAAAATTTGATCTATTCTATTTTTTAAAGTTAAGTTTGACATTGTACTATATGGTATATATATAAAATTAGGAATTATTTCTCCAGATAAGCTATTTAGTACACTACTTGTTTTATTTACAACTCCAACCACTTCAAAAGGATAAATACCCCCACTAAAATTCACATAAATTGTCTTTCCTATTATATTTGATCTACCATAAGCAGATAAAGCTACATTTTCATCAATAAGGCAAACATGTGCATTTGTGTCTATATCAGTTTGAGTCAACATTCTTCCATATATTCTATCAAGATTTACTATATCTTTTGCCATTGGTGATATTCCCCAACACATACTATCTAATTCTTCTCCAGTGGAAAATTGAACTTTCATAGTATCATATATTACTGGTGTAAGCAAGTCTATTTTATCACATTTATATAAAACCTCATAAAGATTTATATCAGTTATATTTTCGTTATAATTATTATAAGCACATACAGACATGCCATTTAGTCCTACACCATCAAGTTCTTTTGCTATTTCTTTTTTTCCTGCCATAGAAATTATGGAAACAATATTTATAGAAAAAATAGCTATAAAAACTGAAATCATAGCCATATTATATGGTTTAAATGTTTTTTTGAAATTTAATAATTGCATAATCACTCCGACAAAATAACTCTATCACCATTTTTTATTTTACCATTTAAAAAAATAGTGTCATTAGGAAATTTTGTTACAATTTGAGCATAGTCTTGATGTTCTGCACCCGTTTCAATATAAACTTTACAAGCTCTGCCATTTTTTAATATATAAACATATTGAGAATTTTCATCTTGGTAAATAAAATTATAATTTAATACATTTATATTTTCGGGCTCTCCTCTCAAAATTTTACCGTTAACTTGCAATCCATCGCACACCTTATTATCTACATTCTCAATTGTGGCAAAAACATCAATAAAAACTTTACTCCCCATTGCTGTAGATTGTTGTTTAACAATTGCATTTTGTTGACTTATTTTTCCGTTATAAACTGAGTTAGAAAAAGCAACTGGTACTATTTCAACATCATCACCTACACTTATTTTTCCATAATCTAATTGATTGACTGTGAATTTAGCCACAACATCATCTGTCTGATTTATAGTAATGAGTATCCGATTAGCCATAGAAACACAACCATCATATATATTCAGTTGAGATATAACACCTTCTTCACTAGCATATACAATATCCGGTAGATTATAGATATTTTCACTTTTCCAACTTTGTTTTGATAGACTATTTAAATCTTTATAATCAAGTATTTGACTATCTTCTTGAGAAAGATTTTTATTTAAAATTGCAATCATTTTTTCTTTGTCAAGGCTAAATAAAGCTTGCCCTTTGTTAACAAACGCATTTTGCTGAACGTATACTTTTTTTATACATACTGGATATGATAGTTTAATATTTGTTTTCTTCGTACTTTCAAATTTGCCACTAACATTTATGCAGTCGTTATACTCTTTATTTACTAGATGACAACCTTCGACTACCTTTATATTGTTAAGATTAAAATATAATCCACCAAATATAAACACTACTAAGCTAAGTGATGCTAAGATTGAAAAATTTTTCATAAAAACAGCTCCCTTTCTTTCCAATAGTATGGATTATAAAAGAAGCTGCTAAACAAGTTATTAAATTAAATTTATTGCCTGTCTGACATTACTTACTCCATAAATTTCAAGGTCATAAACATTTTTATCTATCTGAGATAATCCTTGTAAAGGAATGATTGCTTTTTTAAATCCTAGACGCCGAATTTCCTTTAAACGTAAGTCTATATTTACAACCCCTCTAACTTCACCACCAAGTCCAACTTCACCAAAAACGACCATATCGTCGGGAACAGGTTTATCCGTTAATCCAGAAAATACACTTATAATAACAGCAAGATCAATGCTTGTTTCTTCAAGCTCTAATCCCCCAACAACATTTAAATAAATATCTATGTTTTGAATAAAAAAACCTGCCCTTTTTTCCAAGACAGCCAAAAGAAGATTTAATCTATTGTAATCTATACCTGCAGCGGCTCGCCTTGGTGTGCCGAAAGATGTTTTTGTTGTAAGAGATTGAATCTCAGTTAGAATAGGTCTTGAACCTTCAATAACACATGTGACGCAACTACCACTTACATTTGTTCCCTTTCCTTCTAAGAGCATAAGGGAAGGATTTTTTATTTCTATAATTCCCTTACTGGACATATCAAACATTCCTATTTCATTTGTTGACCCATATCTATTTTTACTAGAACGTAAAATCCTATAAGGTAGCATTTTATCACCTTCAAAATATAAAACCGTATCTACTATATGTTCCATAACTTTTGGCCCAGCAATAGCGCCATCTTTATTTACATGACCTACTATAAATAGTGCAGTGTCATGTTTTTTTGCAGTTCCCAATAAAAGGGATGTGCATTCTCTTACTTGAGATACGCTACCTGGACTGGATGAAATAGTTGAACAATTCATAGTCTGAATAGAGTCAATAACCATAATATCAGGTTGATAATGCTCAATACTCCGACAGATTGAAAATACGTCATTTTCTGAAGCAATTGATATATTTTTCCCATCTATACCAAGTCTGTTAGCCCTAAGCTTGATTTGAGAAACAGACTCTTCACCGCTTATATACATAACATTACATTTATTGCATAGATTACCACAAACTTGTAAAAGGAGAGTAGATTTACCAGCACCAGGTTCCCCTCCTATCAGCATTCCAGCTCCTCTAACAACACCGCCACCTAGAACGCGATCTAATTCTCCTATTCCAGTTTTTATTCTATTTGTATTGTCATCGGCATCAACATCGCTCAATTGATTGAATTCTATATGCGGATATGAAGAACTAAGAGCCTTTTTATCATTGGATTGAGCATTAGTATCTATTACATCTTCTATAATGGTATTCCATTCTTTACAAGAAGAGCATTGACCTTGCCATCGATGGTAAATCTCTCCACAATTTGTACATACATATATAGTTTTAAGTTTTTCTTTAGCCATGTAAAACATCCTCATTTAACGTTATTATACATATGATACCACAACAACTTATAGTAGTAAATATTAAATATAAAAATAAAAGACGGTAGAATATCTACCGTCTAAAGCTTGGAGGCGCCAACCAGATTTGAACTGGTGAATAAAGGTTTTGCAGACCTCTGCCTTACCACTTGGCTATGGCGCCATATTGGAGCGGGTTACGAGGCTCGAACTCGCTACCTCCACCTTGGCAAGGTGGC
>JAHHTS010000142.1 GCA_020024475.1 Oscillospiraceae bacterium | reverse complement strand
ATATTATATGTGTCAAAATATATCTAGATATAATACAGTGAAAATATATAATTATAAAAGTTTTAGTCATATATATTGAACTTAGATAGAATAAAGTGAAAGGGGTGAGATAATATGGATAAAAGTCAGCAGATATCAAAGATAAGAGAAATAGCTAAAAAAATTATAAATACATCTAAGAGCTCTCTTATAGTTCATTTAAGATTTTTAGATACAGCAATAAATAAACTTAATTATGAGGAATTTGAAGAATATCTTTCGGTTGATGGAAAAACCATAAAATATAATCCAAAGTATATTTTGAGCCTTTATATGAAACAAAAAAATCTTGTTACAAGAGCTTATTTGCATATGATATTACATTGTACATTCATGCATTTTTATGTAGGACCACATATAGATAGAAATGTTTGGAATGTAGCTTGTGATATTGCGGTTGAAAACATTATTGATGAGCTTGCTTCCACTGAAGATTATCTGATTATAGATGATGATTCAGAAAAACAGCGGATTATGAATATGATAAAAGAAAATGTAGATCGATTGACAGCGGAGAAAATTTATCGTTTTCTTTTAGATAGTGATATTCCTGAAGAAGAAATGGCAAAAATGTTTGCTATTTTTGGTATGGATCAACATGAATGTTGGTATGATATGTCACATTCGCCCCAGCAGTTACCAAAACTTGATGATAAAGATGATAGTAAGCCAGGGTTACCAGATTATCAAGAAGATAATGATAAAAGCAGTGAAACTGATGAAAATTCAGAAAAGCAAGATGAAAATCAACAAGATTCCAATAGTAATCAAAATGAGTCTGGAGATACCAAAGAAAATCAATCTGAAGACCAACAAACAGAATATATTGATGAAGAAGACGAAGGCAATCAACAGATAGATAAAAATATGCAAGATCTTTTGGATGAATGGGAAGAGATTTCAAAACAAATGGATCTTGACTTGGAAACTTTTTCTAAAGAACGGGGAAGTAGATTAGGAGATTTAATTGTAAACCTTAAAAATGTGACAAGAGAAAAGTATGACTATACATCATTTTTGAAAAAATTTGCATCGATGGGTGAAAAAATGATGATAGATGAGGATGAATTTGATTACATTTATTATACCTATGGACTTACAGTTTACAATAATATGCCGTTGGTAGAACCACTAGAGTATAAAGAAACAAATGTAGTAAAAGAATTTGTTATTGCTATTGATACATCATTTTCAGTTCATGGTGACGAGGTGAATGCTTTTTTGAGAAAAACTTATAACATACTCAAGGCCACAGAGAGTTTTTCTAATCAGATAAATCTCCATATCATACAGTGTGATGTAAAAGTTCAACATGATGAGAAAATCACATCACAAGCACAATTAGATAAATATATGTCAGATATGCTTTTATTTGGATTTGGCGGAACAGATTTTAGGCCTGTTTTTGAGTATGTTGATGAACTGATATCTAAAAAAGAATTTACAAATTTAAAGGGACTTATTTATTTTACAGATGGTTTTGGGGAGTTTCCTAAGAGAGCACCAAGCTATAAAACAGCTTTTGCTTTTGTAAATGATGACCCATTATTTGACCCGATAGTTCCACCATGGGCTATAAAACTTATACTTGATCCCGAAGATATTAAAGAAGATAAATAAGAGGCACGTTATGAATATTAAAGAAGCTAAAGAAGAAATAAAAAATACTTTAACTGTTTATTTTACTAAAAACGAATTTGGCAATTATGTAATACCTATAGAAAAACAACGCCCAGTGTTTTTGATGGGACCTCCAGGTATTGGTAAAACAGCTATAATGGCACAAATTGCCTCGGAAATGGGTGTTGGACTACTGTCTTATTCTATGACACATCATACAAGACAAAGTGCAATAGGACTGCCATTTATCGAAAAGAAAGTTTTTAATGGTAAAGAATATACTGTTTCAGAGTATACGCTGAGTGAAATAGTTGCATCTGTCTATGAACTTATGGAGGAAACAGGTGTAAATGAAGGCATATTGTTCTTGGACGAAATTAACTGCGTATCTGAAACACTGGCACCGGTTATGTTGCAACTTTTACAATATAAAGTTTTTGGTAAACATAAAATTCCTAAAGGTTGGGTAATAGTGACAGCAGGAAATCCACCTGAATATAATAATGCCGTAAGAGAATATGATATTGCCACATGGGATAGACTTAAACGAATTGATATAACTCCTGATTTTGAGATTTGGAAAGAGTATGCATACAAAGCTAATATACATATGGCAATAATTTCTTATCTTGAATCTAAAACAGCTGATTTTTATGCAATCGAAACTACGGTTGACAGCAAGTCATTTGCTACAGCTCGCGGGTGGGAAGATTTAAGTCAGATGATAACACTTTATGAACAACATGGTATTCCTGTTAAAGAAACACTTATTGGTCAGTATTTGCAGCATAGAAAAATAGCAAAATCATTTGCTGCCTACTATAATTTATATGTTAAATATCGTGGCGATTATCAGATAGATAAAATTATGGATGGTGAATGTACACCAATAATAAAAGAAAAAGCGATAAATGCAAAATTCGATGAAAGAGTTATGTTGATAAGCCTTTTGCTTGATGCAATCAATGAGGATACTATGAATGTGGTTGAACGTATAAATATGTTGACAAATTGTCAAAAAATTGTACGAAATTTCTCTAAAAAGGTTGACTTAGGCGAAGAAAAACCAATTGAAATACTTACATCAATTATAGCTAATCAACAAAGAGAATTAGATAAACGCCTTACAGCTGGAAATCTTACGGATACTGAGAGAACTAATTTAAATTCTGTAATTGAATTTTTTGAAGGACAAATAGAATCAGTTATGAATGTTGATGGTGAAATAGCAATAAAAGTTGTAAAATCTAAATATAATGCACTGGCTAAGTCTCATAAAAACGAAGCAAAGAAGACTTCACAAAAAATGAATAACGCATTCGAATTTGTTGACTCTGTATTTGGAGATGGGCAAGAAATGCTTATCCTTGTTACAGAACTTACGCAAAATTATTATAGTTCAAAATTTATTAGTAATTTTGGGTGCGATGAATATTTTAAACATAACAAATCACTCTTGTTTTATGAGAGAGATAAGGAAATTATGGATGAAATTACTGATTTGAATATTGAACTTGATTTCTAATAAAAAGACAGTCCTTTTACTAGGACTGTCTTTTTATATTTCTATTTATTAAATTAAAATAAAAAAATAGCAATCATAGTTTCAAAAAATAAAAGCATTGAAATTTTTTGTTTATATAAAAAGTTATTGTGTAAAATGCTTAAAAAATATTTTACTTTGTTGTCAAAATGTAGTAAAATAATTAATTATTTGTAGTAGGAGAGAATAAAATGAAATTAGAGAAAAAGCAATTAGTTCTTATTAGCTTTATGTTGTTTTCATTGTTTTTTGGGGCAGGTAACCTCATTTTTCCACCATTTCTTGGACAAAATGCAGGCAATCAGACTCCAATGGCAACATTAGGATTTGTTATAACAGCAGTTATTTTACCAGTATTAGGTGTTATTGTAGTTGCAAAAGCCGATGGCCTTGATAAACTTGCTAGTCGTGTAGGTAATGGTTTTGCACTTGTATTTACAATACTAATTTATCTTTCAATTGGGCCTGGTCTTGGTATTCCACGAGCTGCTTCAGTTCCGTTTGAAATGGCTGTTGCACCATATCTTCCAGAAAGTGCAAATCTTAAATTATTTATGTTTGCTTATTCACTTGCCTTTTTTGTAATTGCTGCTTGGTTGGCTCTTACACCGAACAAATTGTTGCAAAGGATTGGTCATTATCTTACACCATCACTTCTTACACTTATTGTATTTTTATTTATAAACTTTATTTTCAGCGGAGCAAAAGGTGTTGCTAATGCACAAATTGACTATACAACTAGTCCTATTTTGAAAGGATTCTGCGAAGGATATCAAACTATGGACACAATTGCCGCACTTAACTTTGGGCTTGTTATTGCTACTACTTTGCGAGGTATGGGGCTTAAAGAAGATAAAGATGTAATGAAGTATACAAAGCTTGCAGGACTTTTTGCAGGAACTATTCTAACTCTAGTTTATGTTATGCTTACATATATGGGTATGTTTACAAGTGATGTTTATCCAATTCAAGCTAACGGTGCTTGGACACTTAGATGCATTGTTTACCAGCTGTTTGCTGGACCAGGAGCTATTTTGTTAGCAACTATATTTACACTTGCATGCCTTACAACTTGTGTGGGACTTATAACATCAATTTCACAGTACTTTTCAGGTTTATTGAAAAATGTTAGTTATAAAACATTAGTATTTATAATTACAGGGTTTTCATTTGTTGTATGTAATCAAGGATTAAACACAATTCTAAGTGTTTCAATGCCAATTCTTACAGCAATTTATCCTGTTGCGATTGTACTAATTGTACTTGGACTTGCTCATGAATATATAAAAGATAACAGATTTATTTATCCACTTACAATTTGGGCAACAGGCATTGTAAGCGTATTTTCTGCTCTAGATGGACTTAAAATATCAATGGGCCCGATAAATTCAATTTGCAAAGCTTTGCCACTGTATGATCTTAGTTTTGGCTGGGTAAGTGTAACATTAGTTATGTTAGCATTAAGTTTAGTGTTAGATAAAATTAAAAAATAAAAATTAAACCACCGTTTAATGAAGTGGACCCAAAGTTTAGACAAAAATAT
>JAHHTS010000141.1 GCA_020024475.1 Oscillospiraceae bacterium | reverse complement strand
TTTTCTATCACATTCTTTACTCATCAGCTCTTTCTAAACTTAACAGATAATAACGTGTTTTCCCTATATATATTGCTTTTTCATTTATATGTTCTAATTAGCTTTTCTTATATAGTACAACCATAAATGTCTCCCTGTATAAAATTCCACATACTATGTATAGCACTGACACCCCAAATAATAATTATAATTTTTTATCCAAATTTGTATTGCTTCCCTCAAAAACAAAAGTATTGAAAAAACTCCCATCAATACTATGGCTGATATAAAGAAGCCAATGAATCTTGTAATATACCATTTACTTATCCATTGGCTATATAATCATTATTGTATCATCTCCGCTAAAATTTTCATTATTAGTCCTTTTTTGACAATGCACAAAGAGAAAGAATAAATGCAATGACGGCCCAAAAAACAACGACTATCAAATCTGACAAACTTATAGACTTTGTCAAAAATAACGCAGACCTTATTAAATTACTTATAGGAACAAATGGTAGCACATTATAAATATGCATAAACCACTCCGGAAGTCTTTCCGCTGGATATGTTATCGGTGAAAAAAGCAGTCCGCCTATCATAATTACCTGTGTTGCCAATGCCATTGCACTAGGTGGAAGCCAGTAGGCAATACAAAATCCGATACAAATCAATGTAAACTGTGTAAGTAATATAATCAGGCAACTTTGTCCCGTTATATTTGGATTTATATCAAAACGCAGTACAGAAGCAATACACCCCATAATCACGCCTGGAACTGATGCAATTCCCCATATGATAATATCTGCTAACAAAATAATGCTTCTTGAAACTGGAAGCGTTCTTTGATATTCAAATATCCCATTATGTTTTGCCTCACTTACAATCTGTGGTGCCAAAACACAGCCGACCGCAATCATACCTAAAGTCAGTGCCCCAGACGATAAATAAACAATCGACGTATCATCAAGCTGTGGAAGAAATAATGCCATTCCACATATTATTGCAATCGCAAATGCAGCCTGTGCCACACTGAATACTGGCACCAGATATTTGTGTCTTATTAGGCTCCAAAATATCACTCCTTTAAGTTTTGACAAATAAGATGCCTGCGGTTTTGATAATGTTTCTTTATTCTCCATCTATCATACCTCCATATTGCATATCCAATGTTGCAGATGTAAGCTTATAATTCAAAACTTTTCCCTGTCTTATAAGGTCCATCAGCCAATTAACAGCACCTGAAACCTGATTTTCAGACAAGGTAAGAACCAACTGCATTTCATCTTCTTTATATTCACTGGTTTCGGCTTCGGGTAGATCGTGCAACTCATCCGTATCATGCAGGGATACTATCATTACATTGGAAACGAAGTCATTACTAATAACAGCCGTAGAAACATCACGAATTACACGACCTTTATTCAGCAAAATATATCTGTCTGTATACTGTTCAACTTCAAGTAGATTATGGGTGACAACAAAAATCATATGCCCCTCTTTTGCTAGTTTTCTCATATACTGCCATATCAACTTACGTCTTATTGGATCAACATCATTTGTGGGCTCGTCAAGCAGAATTATGTCTGATGGGTATGCCACTGCCATTGCAAAAGAGGTCAGTCTCTGTAAACCACCGGATAATTTATTTCCTGCCTGGTCAGCCCACTGCTCAATGTCCAAATCCTTTAACACTTGTTTTGTGTATAAATGCACTTGCTTTTCGGATACTCCTTTGATTCTCAAAATAGATTCTATGGACTGCCTTAGTGTTACTCCTTGAAGCGGAGCATGAAACTGGGGCATTATTGTTACCAGTTCTCTGGCTACTTTTGAATTTTTTACCAATGATATTCCCTTATAAGTAATATCTCCACTGTCAGGTTTGGCATTACCTATAATCTGATTCAGCAGAGTCGTTTTCCCCGCACCATTATGTCCGATAAGTGCATTAATTTCAGAAGGATATAGTTCTAATGAAATATTATCGTTGGCTTTTACTTTCCCTTTTTTATATGTTTTACAGATTGAATCAATAATTAAATTATTTGCTTTCATAAATTACCATTTCTTTCTTCTCAAAACTAAACGAACAGGTTAGCGTATATGCTCAATACAAACGGGATACCCCAAAAGACAACTACTGCTATCTCGACAAGCACTCCAATTACCTGAAACACTTTCCTTATCAAAACATCCTTGTCATAATGAATGCCCTATTACTGGTAACATTCTTTATATGTATACATTCCTCTGTCCCTATTTAAGAGTATATAAAAGAATGTGATACACTAAGTTAAATTTCCATTTTTCCTGCCTGACTTAACATGCTCCCGACGGCTAAAAATGTAATAATTCCCATACCAGCCAAAATCAATATCATCGCTACTCTAGAAAAAAATGTCATAGCTGCTATCTGACACATTGTAACCATAATAATGCAGGATGCAACTATTGTTGCAATAACAGACTGCTTTCTGAACCCAATCCAGCTCGAAACAATACCACAAAATGCAGCAATCAAAGCATAACATACTAAATATATACTACTTGTTAATATAAGTCCCAAACTTACAATGTCCTTACTAATTGGAACAAAGCTTTCTGTTATCATGAAAACTGTGAGTACTATTACTCCACTCATCAACATCGAACCAACTGTAAATAAAAATACAAGTAGTATCTTGGTTTCCATTATTTTTTTTCGACTAATTGGATATGAAAATAGTAAAATTGCTTTTTTCCCTCGATATTCATCCACAATAAACTTTGATGACATCGTTGCCGAAATTACAGAAAAAATTCCCATCATGACTACCAATGTCAGACCTATTATAAAATTGTAAGAACCAAATAATTCTACATCGCTATCCCCTGAATCAATTTTGGGTATTGCTGCCATTAAATATATAAAGCCCATTATAAAAAAAGTACTTACCGAAACAGCAATTTGATATGGTCGTAAGCTATTTCTTTCCAATTCCAAAGAAAATAATCTGTTTATTTTCATATACTCACTCTCCTTGAATCACTTTCATAAAATAATCTTCCAGTCCACCGGCATTTTGTTGCGGTATATCCTGTGACTGAACCTCACACACGATTGTTCCATTAACCAAAAACCCTATATCATCCGCAACCAATTCTACCTCAGATAGAAAATGACTGGACATCAAAATTGTAACTCCCTGTTCTGAAAGTTTACGAAATAACTCTCTCATATCTCTTATTCCAACTGGATCCATTCCATTTACTGGTTCATCAAGAATTAATAAACTCGGTTCATGTACAAGTGCTCTCGCAATAGCAAGCCTCTGACGCATTCCTAGAGAAAAAGTAGATACATGCTGATCCGCTGAATCCTTCAGCCCGACTTTTTCCAATATACTTTCAATTTTGTCAGCATCTTTGCATTCCATATACTCTAAATGTATCTTTAAATTCTTCCTTGCTGAAAGGTGTTCAAAAAAAACAGGAGTTTCTATAAGATTTCCTGTTCTGGCAAGAATTTCTAGGCTGTCCTTTTTACAATCCATTCCCAAAACTGTTGCCGTTCCCTGGGTGGCTAATGTTAACCCCAGCAATATCTTAAATAGCGTTGTCTTTCCCGCTCCATTTTGTCCAACTAAACAATATATCCTTCCCTTCTTTACGTTCATATTACAGCTATTTATAACCAGTTTTTCGTTATAAACTTTCGATAAATTATACGTTTCTACAATATATTCTTCTTTATGTTCCATATGATCCTCCTGTTTCATACATTCCGAATGTATGTATCAATGTAAAAATAAAATAAAATTGTATAACACAATTTTATTTTATTTTTACATTGATACCCTCATTTACCATTGATAATATCTGTTCATCAAACAACGGCACTCCCATACGCTCAAACATCTCTTTTACAAACATCACTTTATGATGCAGTTCTTCTTCTGATGCTGGAAAGATGGAAGGCATTAGCCACAATTCCAATAATGGTAGAATTTCTGCCAATTCTTTTGGATACTCCGTGCTAATAGACCCATCTTCAATGCCTTCTTCAATCAGTTTATAAAACTCTGGTGACAGGTATTTTCTTTGTGATTCTATCATTCCAGCCAATATACGAGGATTCTCCAACAGTGGAATCATATTTTTTGACAATGTAGCTCGTTCTGAATCTTCCTGATTTAACATCATAGCTTTCTGAATCTTCTGTAATCCATTTAACTCGTTCTGTTCTTTGACTATATTGAAAGGATTATTACCCAAAAACATCTTATCACCCAAAGCATTTATAATCTCCTCTTTGGATTTAAAATGATGATATACTGCTCCTTTGGTTAATCCTCCTAAGTTATCAACAATATCTTGAATTGTTGTTTGCTCGTATCCTTTCTCTAAGAAAAGTCTTTGTGATACTTCCAAAATCTTCTCCACTGTTAATTCTGGATACTTATTTCTTGCCATATTATCTTCACCTACAATAAATACATTCGTTATGTATGTATTTATATCATTATTTTTTCTTCTTGTCAAGACTTTTCTAGTTCTTTGCTATTAACTCATGATAATGTCACCTTAAGATTCTCTGTTACTCCTGAATCTGATTCTCTATTCGTTCCTTTTAATCTTGATTTTGATATTGATAACATTCGCGTTCAATACAAAGGAAAAACATATGATACCATCAGATACATTAAACCACAGAACGAAATGTATTGATCATCAGCGCCACCCCTTATCAGTGGAAGCACATGATTGGGCAGCGATGTTGCCGGCGAAACACAGATGATATGT
>JAHHTS010000140.1 GCA_020024475.1 Oscillospiraceae bacterium | reverse complement strand
TAAACCCCTCCTAAGGGTTAGTTGTGAGTTCGATTCTCGCAGGGGGTGCCACAAACAATGCCTGAAAGCCTCAGATTTACTGGGTCTTCAGGCTTTTTTATTTTTTTTCATTTTCATTTTCAGCCAAAAACTTGCTAGCAAATGTTAGCAAGAAAAGTGCTGCTTTGCTAATATTTTGCTAACAAAAAGGTGGTTGTCAAAGTGTTTGTAGACTTTTAACCGTTAATAAAGGAACTTGTGTTGTTTCGCATTCTTCCTAATCTTAAATAGTTTTTTATAATAATGATAAAAAGGAGGTACTATATATACCGCTATTAAACGAGTATATAGCCTTTATTGATTTAATTATGAGGATGTGGTGATATATTCAAAAATATTATAGCTGTAAAAGATATTGTAAATAAAAATTATAAATCTTTGCTGCGTTATTTTAAAGTTCATTTTATTGTAACACTACAAATAAGTTGTAGTGTTACAATAATTAAGCAAATCAAAAATTCGGAGTTTTTGCAAGTGTATTAAAGGAGAAATTTGGGAATGATAGCAGAAGAAAAAGATTATGCAGATAATAAAATTATATACCACTTAAATATAGATGAGAGAGAAAAGGATGTTTTAATGCATCTTAATTCATTAAAAACTATAAGTGCAAACAGAGTAATCAAATATACAAATTTGGTGGGCGCTCTTTTTATCTTTTCTATATCCGTTTATTCATACTCGATTCATATATCGTTTGCATGGATATTTTTTCTGCTAAGTATTGGATTTGCTGTATTAGGTCTTAATACGGAAAAATTTCAAAGAGCATTTATGAAATCAGCCATAAATAAAAAAAACCAGCAGATAAATAGTAAAGAGGAATTTTTATTTTCAAAAGAAGGAGTAGATATAACTACAGAGCTTGGAACTAAGCATAATTATTGGAATTCCTTTGCGGGCAGGGGTGAAATTGAAAATTATATTTATTTGATTCGTAAAGACCAAAAAGTTATACTGGTTAATAAAGATGAGCTATCTGAGGATGACCTGATGATGTTCCAAAGTTTTATTCATGATATAGAAATGGATCAGATAGAAAAGAAAAATAAAACATCTTTTGGAATAAAAGCATTAGTGGTCGCTACAATGATTACTGTTATAGTATCAATTATATATATTGGAATTAAAATTGGATATCATTTATCACAAGGACAAATTTTTCGTTTATGGTTTATAAGAACAGTTCCTATCATACTGCTTTTAACTCTTCAATGTTTGAATCTTATATGGATTTGTGTTTTATCCAGAATGGTAAAAGAAAACAAACAGAAGTCTTTATTAAAAAGAATTCTGTTATGGGTAGCCGGGCTAATTGTAGTGATGGCAATGGCATTGGGAATATTTGTACATATGTTAAATGACGATTCAGAACATTATATTGGAGACGGAACAGTGATAATTGAATCTCCTGTGTGGCTAGATAAAACGTCGTTTGCACTGTATAGAGAAGAGAATTTCTTAGTTCTTCAGTACTTAAGAGATGCAGATGGAATAGAAGATGTAGATATTTCAATCACTCAAAAAGAATATATAAGAAAAAAGCGCGAGGAGTTAGAGAAATATTCAGGACATCAGCATGAAAATCAAGAAGAATCAACAAAGAATGATGTTACAACTATAGATGAAGAAGCAGCAGAAAAAAGCAAAAAAATAGAGGAAGGCTATCTGAAGGTTTATGAAACATATATAAAAGAAACCGATGGACAGTATAGACAAGACTACAATGCAAAGGGTTATAGCTATATTGTTACCTACGATGATAAAACGCAGATTAGATATTTAATGTATGACCGTGATGACGATCATGGTACAAAAGCACAGTATGTGTATTTCCAAAACAAGAAGAATCCGGATGGGTCATGGAGTTCGATGAATTCGGAAATTTTGGATATGTACCAGTATGATTACGAATCAAAAGAGGTAAAGGACTTAGAAAAGACCTCTTGGTAAATTATATGTGTGCAAAAACATATTACAAGAATTTCATATTTCTAACACCTATGAAGGTGTTTAACCAATTAAAATTTATCTAACCAATAATTCAAGTAGTTAATATTGAAACTTTAGCTAAGTTAATTTCAAATCCTGAAACAGTAAAAGCTTTAGCAAAATAATTATAATCTTAATAAAGGCTATATATCACTATTAAACTGGTATATGGCCTTTATTGATTTAATTATGAGGATGTGGTAGAATACACAAAAATATATCGTAAGATACATTGTTAGATATATAAAAATAAATCAAACGCTTAAAAGCGTCACGGAAGAAATTTTTTCTGATTTTTCCTGTAAAATATGTTTGTCATCCTTAAAATGGCAATGTAAAACACATTTGATTGTAAATTAGATGCTATATCTTTAAACTTAGTATGTCGAATGGAGGTACAAAACATGAATCTCGGTACACAAATTAAAAAATACCGCAATACTCTTGCACTTTCTCAAGAGAAGTTGGCAGAGAAACTTTTCGTGACTCGCCAATCTGTTTCCAATTGGGAAAATAACAAAACTTATCCGGATATTAAGAGCTTGTTAATGATGAGTGAATTGTTTAAAGTCTCTATCGATGAACTAATCAAAGGAGATGTAGACGCCATGAAAAAAGAAATCAACGAACAGGAACAGACAGAATTTCAAAGGGATGGTACGGTATTTGCTGTCTTGATGACAATGGTGCTTGTTTTACCGATTCCCCTAAGTAAACTGCTGGGCTGGATCGGCTGGGGAATCTGGGCAGTAATTGCAGCAGTTACCCTGTATTATGGAGTTCGTGTTGAGAAATTCAAGAAAAAGCATAATGTTCAGACTTATAAAGAAATTCTTGCTTTCACAGAAGGAAAGACTCTGTCCGAGATTGAACAGGCCAGAGAAGATGGAAAGCGTCCATATCAGAAAGTACTGCTTGTAGTCGGTTCTGCACTGCTGGCTATTGCTGTCACAGCTTGTATGTATCTTATTTATCAGCTTCTATAATCTGTTTGTGAGTGTCAGACCTATTCCGATTTATCTAACAGATTAAAGTAATGAATTTGTAATTACTGAGATAAAAACTAAGAAAACTAGATAACAGCAAATTAACAGGGTAAATGCGAACAAAATGCACGTTTCTGCTAACGTCCAGCTAATTTACTAATCAAAACAAGGCTATTTTTGCCTTGTTTTAGTTAGTAACGCAGTAACTAAAAAGTGCTTGGAAAGCCGATAAAATAAGGCTTTTTGCGTGATAGTTACACTTTTAAAAATCGCTCAAGACCAAGATCCTAGTTATGAGTCGAAAGTTCAAATTTTCTTATGAATGGCAGAATACAACTCCGAAAGCCTTTATTTAAAGGGCTTTCGGTTTTTTTATTTTTTCGTTTTATAGAAAAAGCAATAAAAATCCTGATTTGAACTACTCAATTTAGCAACGCTTATTAGAAGACGCATGTCTTTTATAAAATTCTCCGAAGCCATTGATAACAAATGGCTTGTCGCAAACAAACTCACATTTTCATTTATATTGTTACACCATTGTTTATGCTTCTCTTGAAGGACCATAATGGCAAATACAAGGGAAGGGAAATCATAGAAAAATTTATAACATAGTGTGTCAATCGACAGCCTACGGCATATGTGTGAATATATTATATTGGAGGATTTTAGAATGGACAAGTGCATGTATGATTAGAGCAACGGCTGTGGTACGAGATGTAGGATGACTATTACTTTCCCTGCCATAGAGCGAGAACAAATTATTGAGCTCTTGTGGCAGCGGCACAACAGCGAATGGAAGTCCTTGTAGAGCAGATGAAGCAAGCGGATGAATCACCGAACCGCTCAATGTTGCCCCCCATGTTGAGTGGGGTGCTAGAATGAATAACATTTGGGTGCGTGTCAGAGAAATTGTGAACGCCGAAATCATATATGCATAAGTTAAGGCGGGTACAGCCTATTGCTGTACCCGCTTTGATATTAAATAGTGTGTTTTCTCCTTGTGACAGGCAAATATGGTTATAAATGAAAATATATAATGGCAGGTTCTCCCACGAGGTCTTTATTCAGAACAACCACTGTATGTGTTACTTCTTCTGTATTATTATCAGGGTAATTACATACGGTTCGTTTAATACTATTCGCATATTGCTCTTCTATGACTGCCCATGCAGCATCAGAGGCCCATATTACATCTTTATCTTCTTCTGTAACAGTTAACTCTTTTGAATCAATTTGTTTTCCCGCTTCATTAAACTGATGGATAACTAAATGCTCTAGTTTCTCTATTGTTTTAATGGAAAATTCAATCATCGTGGATGTACTTCCTTCTTTTCCATTTACCGATTTTGTATGAGTTTGCTCAACCTTATTGGAAAATCCGCCCTTGCCTACTTGATAACTGTTGCCAGAACCATCCAGATAAACAAGGCCGTCTGCCGTCTGGTAGACCAGATTTGCTTTCCAAATCGAATCTTCCGTAGTTTCTCCCACATAAAGTGTACCGGAAAGTTCAAAGTTGTCACCAAAGTCAGTAGTTGTAACATGGAAATTTCCATCCATAAAATCAGACTGAGAGGTATTATAGATATTTTCTTCGTCATGAACGGTTGCCTCAAACAGCGCATACCCATCAAGTCCCGGAAATACAAATTTTTTTGTTTCTGTGTTATATTCAGCAGGTAAAATCATATTGGGACATGGAATTTCACCAAATTCCGTGTCTGCGTTGAAGGTATCATATTCCACCCAATGCTCATTATTGGAATCGGGATATTCCGTTGTCAGATACAC
>JAHHTS010000139.1 GCA_020024475.1 Oscillospiraceae bacterium | reverse complement strand
CATGTCGAATACTAACCTTGTATTTATTGGATTCGTTTTCAATTTTAGAAATAAAAATAATCAAATATTATATGCTTAGTTTAGATGTGCAAAGTAACATCAGTTTCAAATACATATTTTGTAAAACTATATAAAAATAGTGCTTAAGAACCTATTAGAATTTTGAAAGAACATTGTGTATATTATACATGCTCATTTATATGTTTTAAACAAAAAATATCAATGTAATAAATTGTTTTTACATATTTTTGTATAAATTTTACTTGAAAAAATATATACATATGGTTTAATATAATATTAACAGAGTGATTCGAGTTTATGTAACTATGTATAGAGATAAGCATAGAATTTTAAGTATTAAAAGAGAGGATATATTTATGAAAGAGTGCATTGCAATGCTTTTGGCAGGGGGGCAAGGTTCAAGACTTTACGCACTTACTCAGTCAATGGCTAAGCCAGCTGTCTACTTTGGCGGAAAATATAGGATTATAGACTTTCCATTATCTAATTGTGTAAACAGTGGTATTGATACTGTTGGTGTTTTAACACAGTACCAACCACTTGAACTAAATGAATATTTAGGAAATGGTCAGCCTTGGGATTTGGACCGTTTATACGGTGGGGTTCATATTTTACCACCATATCAGAAAGCTACAGGTAGTGATTGGTATAAAGGAACAGCAAATGCGATTTATCAGAATATAAATTTCATTGAAAGATATGAACCAGAATATGTCCTAATTCTTTCAGGGGACCATATTTATAAGATGGATTATGAAAAAATGTTAGCTCAGCATAAAGCAAAAGACGCTGATTGTACAATTGCTGTTTTAAATGTACCAAAAGAAGAAGCAAGTCGATTTGGTATTATGACTTGTCAAGAAGATGGTAAAATTATAAAATTTACAGAAAAACCGAAAGAGCCAGATTCTACGCTCGCTTCAATGGGAATTTACATATTTACATGGGATAAGCTTAAACATTATCTTGTGGAAGATGAAAAAAACACTGAGAGTGAAAACGACTTTGGAAAGAATATTATTCCTGAAATGCTTGAGGATAACCAGAAACTCTATGCTTATAACTTTGAAGGATATTGGAAGGATGTTGGAACTATCGAAAGTCTTTGGGAGGCAAATATGGATTTGCTTAATCCTAATGTACCTTTCGATGTGTGGGATAATTCATGGAAAATTTATTCTAGAACTCATAATGTTCCGCCACAATATGTAGGTTCAAGCGCTGTAGTAGAAAACAGTATGGTTAGTGAAGGTTGCACAGTGGAAGGTTATGTTGATTTTTCGGTCTTGTTTCAGAGTGTTACAATAGAAAAAGGTGCGGTAGTTCGAGATAGTATTGTAATGCCAGGTTCTGTTATCAAAAAGGGTGCAAATGTTCAGTATGCCATTATAGGTGAAAACTGCATTATAAATGAAGGAGCCCGAATCGGTCAGCGTCCTGAAAATATGGATGATATTGATAAGTGGGGAATTGCGGTACTAGGCAATGATGTTTCTATAAAGGAAAATGCATCTATTCCTGCAAAAGCAATGATTTATTCAAATATAAAGGATGGTGAGTAATATGACAAAAGGTGATAAAGTCTTAGGAATTATTTTTCCTAATATGCACGATGAAAGAATTGTAGAACTTACAAAATTACGAACAATGGCAAGTGTACCTTTTGGTGGTCGATATAGACTTATAGATTTTACTTTATCAGAATTAGTTGCAGCGGGTGTTGATGAGGTCGCTCTTGTTGTTAAACAAAATTACATATCACTTATGTATCATTTGGGTTCTGGTCGTGTTTATGATCTTGCAAGAAAAAGAGGAGGACTTAAAATATTTCCACCTTTTGGAGAAGCAGGTACTAATGCTTATAAAGGAAAAATTGAAGCTCTTGGTAATATTCTAAAATACATAGAAGGAAATCCTTGCGAAGTTGTTATTCTTGCTGATAGTGGAATTGTTTCAGCTATCGATTATGATGATGTTTTGAAACAACATGAAGAAACAGGTGCAGATATTACAGCTGTTTATAAAAAAGAAGTAATAGATGCTTCTTCCAAAGAACAAAATATTGTTTTTGAGATAGATGAGAATAAGAGAGTTAAATCTGTTTACCTAAATGAAGATGAGGGTGTTATAGCAAATAATGGCGTTTGGGCATATGTTGTTGAAAAAGATTTGTTAGTTAACATTGTAAAAGATAGCATAAAGCGCGGAGAAACTAGTTTTGAAAAAGATGTTCTACAGCAAGGATTTAATAATATAAAGCTTTACGGTTATGAATACAAAGGGTATCTTAGAAGAATTACAAGCTTAAAAAATTATTTTGAAGCTAACCTAGATATGATAAATAAAGAATCAATGAAACAATTGTTTTCGGCACATCCTGTGTACACAAAAATTCGTGATGATGCACCAGTAAGGTATGCTATAGGTAGCGAGGTTAAAGAAATTATTGCTGCTGATGGATGCTTTATTGAAGGATATGTTGAAAACAGTGTGCTTTTCAGGGGTGTGAAAATTGGCAAAGGTTCTATTGTGAGAGATTGCGTAATAATGCAAGACACGGTAATAGAAGATGGTGTTGTTTTAGAAAATGTCATATGTGATAAGAATGTAATTATTACTAAAGATAAGAAACTTATTGGAGATGAGTCTCATCCTGTTTTTGTAGAAAAAAGAGCAACTGTTTAGGAGGGATTAAATTTGAAAGTATTATTTTGTTCCAGTGAAGCTGTACCTTTTGCAGCTAGCGGCGGACTTGGAGATGTATCAGGAAGTTTACCAAAAGCATTAAAACATGAAGGTGTTGATATAAGAGTAATTATGCCTCTTTATGGTCGAATAAAAGAAAAATATATAAACGAACTTAAGTTTATCACAAGTTTCAATGTAACTTTAGGTTGGAGAAACCAGTATTGTGGTGTATTCACTATGGAACAAGATGATGTCACATTTTATTTTTTAGATAATGAATATTATTTTTCTCGACCAGGACTATATGGATATTATGACGATGGTGAAAGATTTGCGTTCTTCTCTAAGGCGATTTTAGAGAGCTTACTTTACATTGATTTTTCTCCAGATATCATTCACACTAATGATTGGCAATCAGCTTTAGTGAACCTTTATATCAATGTTTTTTATAGACATATACCTAAATTTTATAATATAAAAACTATTTTTACTATTCATAATATTCAATATCAAGGTAGATATAGTTATGATACAATAGGAGATGTTCTTGGGATCCCTGAAAATTGGGCACATCATTTAGAATATCAAGGTGATGCGAATTATATGAAATCTGCTATAGAAAATGCGGATAAAGTTACAACCGTTTCACCAACATATGCCAAACAAATACTTGATCCATGGTTTTCTCATGGTCTTGATAATATATTAAGAGATAGACAATTTAAGCTTTCGGGTATTCTTAATGGAATAGATTATGAAATATATAACCCTCGAGAAGATAAAATTATTGTTAAAAATTTTTATGCAGATGCATTTGTTAAAAATAAGGCGATATGTAAAAGAGAGCTTGTATCTATATTCGAACTAGATGAAGACGATAGCCCTATTATTTCTATGGTTACAAGACTTGTTGAGCATAAAGGACTTGATATTGTAAGAGATGTTGCTCAAGGACTCATAGATAAAGGATACAAACTTATCGTACTCGGTACAGGAGAAAAACAATATGAAGAGTTTTTTAAATCATTTGGTGAAAAGCATAGTGGTAGAGTAGGAGTTAAAATTGCTTTTATTCCTGAACTTGCAAGAAAGATTTATGCTGGTAGCGATATGTTTCTTATGCCAAGCAGATCAGAACCTTGTGGCCTTAGCCAAATGATAGCGTTAAGATACGGTACCATTCCTATTGTTCGTGCAACTGGCGGCTTAAAAGATAGTGTAAATGACTGCAGTGATGGAGAAGGTAATGGATATACATTTAGTTCATATTCTGCGGATGAACTGTACAGATGTTGCATACGTGCTTTTGATGATTATCAAAACAAAAAGGTTTGGAAACCTTTGGTAAAAAGAGCAATGAAAACTGATTGTAGTTGGAATAACAGTGCTAAAAAGTATATTAAGTTATATGAAGATACAATTAAGTTGTGGTAAAATAAGCAAAAATTTTTAATAATCCTTTCGTTCAAAAGTAATTTTATTTAATTATTAAAAATAAAATAATAATTTGATTTTTTAGATTATTTTATAATCTTACATAATTTTAATATTTTTTACAACAAAAATAAATTTTAATGCAATAAAAATCCATTGACTAAAATTTATATATAGATATAATATATTTTATATTGATATCTAAAACAAAAATAGGAGGATATATAAAATGAAAAAACTTATTTCAGCAATTTTGGCAGCAGCTATGATGGTTTCATTGGTTGCATGTTCAAACGGCAATAAAGATTCATCAGAAGATAACAAAAATGCAAAATTCACAGCAGGTACATACACAGGAACAGCAAAAGGTAATAATGCTGATGTTACAGTAGAAGTAACTTTGTCAGATGATAAAATCGAAAGTGTTGTTGTAAAAGAACACAGCGAAACACCAAATCTTAGTGAAGGTGCTATCTCAGATGTTCCAGCTGCTATAGTTGAAAAACAGTCATTGAACGTTGATACTGTTGCAGGTGCTACAGTTACTTCAAACGCAATTATTGAAGCTACAAAAGCTGCACTTACAGAAGCAGGTGCAGATGTTGATGCTTTGATGAAATAATAGAATTTCAAATAAATTGAACATAAAAATAAAAGCTATGGGCTATTTGTCCATAGCTT
>JAHHTS010000014.1 GCA_020024475.1 Oscillospiraceae bacterium | reverse complement strand
CTTAAACCACTCGGACACCTCTCCGTATCTCTAAGCTACGTGATCTATTATACCATCAATTTTTAGAAAGTCAATACTTTATTTTATATTTTATATTTTATGTTTATAAATGTAAATATGGCTATATTTTTAATATCAACAAATCAAGTTATACATAAATCTTTTGTAATTAACACATTTACAAATTATTTTATGATTAGCAATTAGATGTTCTAGTTTTGTTGACATCTAATCTCTTAAAATTTATTAAAGTATAATTTATTATATATCTTATTTATATTCTAAATCTGTAATCCAACAAAAAATGCAGAAAACAATTAAATTATATTGATATAAAATTAACGATAAGGTTAATCAATTATTTTTATTAAGTATTATTTTCATTTTTTATGTTTTTTTAACAATTTAGTTCAATTTATTTATATTTATATATTCAAAAAATCTATTAAAATCAAAGTCCAGCTTATTTTATAATGTTTTTATTATTAAAATATGATATTTTTTTAACATTATAAATAATTTATTCACATTTTGTTGTATATTTTTTACAAAATAACTAGTAACATGATATTTGTGTTAGTTAAATATACAAATTTAAACAATATGTAAAATTTATTCACATTTTTGCACAAATGTTGTGTTATAATGTTATCAGTAAAAAAACAGAAGTCATTTTTATCAAATTTTGGAGGCTTATTATGGCACACAAGTATGTTTATCTTTTTAGTGAAGGCAATGGTTCTATGAGGGAACTATTAGGTGGTAAAGGTGCAAACTTAGCAGAAATGACAAGTTTAGGTATGCCTGTGCCACAAGGATTTACAATCACAACCGAGGCATGCACAAGTTATTATCAAACAGGCAAAAATATTTCTAAAGAAATTGAAGAACAGATTTTTGAATATTTGAAAAAGCTTGAACAACTGACTGGCAAAAAATTTGGAGATCCTAAAAATCCACTTCTTTGCTCTGTAAGAAGTGGTGCAAGAGCATCAATGCCAGGTATGATGGATACTGTACTAAATCTTGGATTAAACGATGAGGTTGTAGAAGGGCTGGCTAAATTAACAAATAATCGTAGATTTGCATTTGATGCGTATCGTCGTTTTATTCAAATGTTTTCCGATGTTGTTATGGGTATTCCTAAAACATATTTTGACGATGTTTTGGATTCCATTAAAGAATCAAATTCAATAGAGTTTGATCATCAACTCACAATTGAAAACCTAGAAGAAGCTGTTGTTAAGTTCAAAGGTGTATACAAGCGAGAAATAGGAGAAGACTTTCCTACTGATAGTCATAAACAGCTTCTATCTGCGGTTAAAGCTGTATTCTCTTCTTGGGAAAATCCTAGAGCTATTTATTATCGACGAATGAATGATATTCCTTCATCATGGGGTACGGCTGTAACAGTGCAATCGATGGTATTTGGAAATATGGGTGATGATTGCGGTACTGGTGTAGCTTTTACTCGTAATCCTTCAACCGGTGAAAAGAAACTTTATGGTGAATTTTTAATGAATGCACAAGGTGAAGATGTTGTGGCGGGTATAAGAACTCCTCAAACAATAGATCAATTAGCAAAAGTAATGCCTGATGCATATAATAAAATTCTTGATATTGCAGAAACTTTGGAAAAGCATAATCAAGATATGCAAGATTTAGAATTTACAATTGAAAAAGGTAAGCTGTATATGCTTCAAACCAGAAATGGTAAACGAACAGCTCAAGCCGCGATAAAAATTGCAGTTGATCTTGTCGAACAAGGTCTTTGTACAATCGAAGAAGCTCTTCTTAAAGTTGACCCAAGTCAGTTGGACAGTTTACTTCACCCTCAGTTTGAACCAAACGCTCTTGCAAACGCCAAACCAGTAGCAAAAGGTCTTCCTGCTTCGCCTGGTGCAGCTTATGGTCGTGTATATTTTAATGCTGAAGATGCTACAGAAGCTGCAACAAAGCGTAATGAGCCAGTTATACTCGTTCGTATTGAAACAAGTCCAGAAGATATTGAAGGAATGGCCATTTCAAGAGGTATTCTAACTGCAAGAGGCGGTATGACAAGTCACGCAGCTGTAGTAGCTCGTGGTATGGGACGTTGTTGTGTATCAGGTTGTAATACACTTATAGTTGATAATAATAATAAAGTTGCTTACTTCGGTGATGTTAAAGTTATGGAAGGAGATTACATCTCAATAGATGGTTCTACTGGACGCATTTATGCTCAGCAACTTCCAACAATAGATGCAACACTTTCAGGTGATTTTGCTAAATTTATGTTGTGGGCTGATCAAGTGCGCTCTCTAAAAGTTAGAACTAATGCCGATACTGCTAAAGATGCACGCCAAGCTAGATTATTCGGTGCAGAAGGTATTGGACTTTGTCGTACTGAACATATGTTTTTTGCAAAGGATAGAATCCTACAAATGCGTAAAATGATTCTTGCCAAGTCAACCGCTGAGCGTATTGCGGCACTTGAAAAAATTCTCCCTATGCAACAAAACGACTTTGAAGAACTTTACAGAGAAATGGCTGGGCTTCCTGTTAATATTCGTTTCCTTGATCCTCCTCTACACGAATTTCTTCCTCATGATGATGACGAAACATCAATTACTGCTTATGAAATGGGTATTTCTTTCACAGAGCTTAAAAATGCGGTAAAACGACTTCAAGAAACTAACCCTATGCTTGGTCATCGTGGCTGCCGTTTGGCAGTTTCTTATCCTGAAATAGCAAGAATGCAAACAAGAGCTGTTATGCAAGCCGCAATCAATGTAAAAAGAGAAGGTATCGATGTCGAACCTGAAATAATGATTCCACTTGTTTGTGACGCTGCTGAACTTAACTTTGTTAAAGGCGTTGTGGATGAAACAGCCCAAAAAGTCTTTGAAGAACAAGGAATGACACTTACATATAAAGTTGGTGCTATGATTGAAATTCCTCGTGCTGCTCTTATGACCGATGAAATTTCCAAATATGCTGAATTTTTTAGCTTTGGTACCAATGATCTTACGCAAACAACATATGGCCTTTCTCGTGATGATGCAAGCCAAATTCTTGATGACTATTTCAAAAACAGAATTTTTGAATATGACCCAACAACAAAACTAGATCAGACTGGTGTTGGTAAACTTATAAGAATGGCAAGTAAGTGGGCAAAAGAAACAAGACCTGATATTAAACTAGGCGTTTGTGGTGAACATGGTGGTGATCCTGTTTCAATACAGTTTTTCCAATCAGCTGGACTTGACTATGTTTCTTGTTCTCCTTATCGTGTTCCAGTGGCACGTTTAGCTGCTGCACAAGCAAAAATTAAATTAGATAAATAGCAAACATAAATAAAAAGCCACGGTTTTTCGTGGCTTTTTATTTATATTTAATAATATATATTATATATTCTTTCTTAATTTATTATTATGATTCTTGAGCAAGAAAGTCATATGCAAATTGTGCATATGTTGCTGCACCTTTTTTTAATACAGATTCATCAACATCATATTTTTCATGGTGATTAGTATATATCTTGTTAAGTTCTGGGTTTCTACTACCTATAAAAGCAAAAACACCTGGTACTTTTTGCATATAATATGAAAAATCTTCTCCACCCATAAGCGTATCAAGATGTCTTAAACACTCTTCACCATACATCTTTTTAACAGCATCTTGAGCTATTTTGTTAAGTTTTTCATTGTCATTTATAACTGGCACAACTAACCATTCAAATGTCATTGTTGCTTTTGCACCGAATACTTCAGCTGTATTTTCAATAATTCTCTTCATCGCTTTAGGTGTTTCTTCAAGAAGCTCTTTTGAAAATGTTCTTACAGTTCCCTCAAACGAAGTTTTACCAGCAATGACATTCCAACGATTACCTCCTTCAATTTTTCCTACCGTAACTACAAGGGGATTTAAAGGATTATTATTTCTCGAAACATACGTTTGTAGATTCATAATAATTGCACTTGCAACTACAATAGAATCTACGCCCAAATTTGGTGCGGAGCCGTGAGCAGAAACACCTTCCACTTCTACATGAAATTCCGCCGTTGATGCCATTCTATTCCCAGATTCTACATTTATATATGGTGCATCAAAGTCGCCCCAAATATGTGATCCATAAATTGCATCTACTCCGTCAAGCGCACCTGACCTAATAACATCCTGTGCACCTTCTTGACAACCGCTCTCTTCTGATGGTTGAAAAATAAGTCTTACTGTTCCCTTTAACTTATCCTTATTCTCACTCAACATTTTTGCAGCGCCTAATAGCATGGCAATATGGCAATCATGTCCACAAGCATGCATACATCCATTTGTTGAAGCAAATTCAAGTCCTGTTTCTTCTTTAATTGGCAAAGCATCAATATCTGCTCTTAAAGCAACAACTTTACCTGGCAATTCTCCAATTATATCCGCTGTACATCCATAAAAACCATCAAATCTTTTTACTTCCAGTCCCATTTTTTCCAGGTCTGATATTATGGAATTTGTTGTCTCGATTTCTTGCATAGAAAGTTCTGGATATTGATGATAATATCTTCTGCGTTCAATAATATAATTCTCATTTTTATCTGCTAGTTTCTTAAAGTTCATATTATCTTCTCCTTTTTTATTATAATATCATAACAGCATAATATAAAACAAGAATTTTGAATATTATTTTAATGATTTATATAAAAATTTTTTAAATATAAATATCATTATTATCACTATAAAAGCTGAACACAAATACATCACCAAAAATCCAGCTTTTTCGCTTAAAAAGCCCCATATGATAGCTCCTATTGCCATTCCTAAATCTTGGCTCATCATAAATGTACTAGTGGCAATCGCTCTATTTTGATTGACACTTCCCCGCACAGCTGCAGCATTAACAACTGGATGAATCACCCCAGAACCTATACCATATAATATAGCAGCCACCAAAAATATCCATAAATTAGATGTAAAAGCTAATGAACAAAAACCAAATAAAAACAAAATTGCACCAAAAGTAAAAATATTTGAAGCACCAAATTTATTTTTTATTTTGCTGTTTAGTAAACGAGCAACCAACAAAAATGAAGCAGATACTGCGTAGAAATAACCTGCTTTACCTATATTTTTTTCTTCAGCGAAAACCGGTATAAACGAATATACAGACGCAGTTGCTATTGCAAAAAATAAAATCACATATGATGCTGGTAATGCTTTTCTTTCAAAAACTTGAAATTTTATTTTCTCACTTACAAATTTTTTCTCATCATATTTAACAAATAAAAAAAGAACTAGAGAAAGTAACAAAAGAATTAACGATGCCCAACCAACAAAATTAAATCCAAATTCCAATAGCCACAATGCAAAACCCGGAGCGATTACTTGTGAAAACGCATTTGATATTCCATAAACTGCTATTGCACTGCTTATATTTTCTTCTCCTGCAATATCGCATATCACCGTTCCGCCTGATGTGGTAACAGCTGAATATCCAATTCCAAAAAATACTCTTGATATAAATAGCAACATCATTTTAGGCAAAAATATAATTATGATAGCTGAAAGTATACTAAATAACGCACCTATTACATATACCTTTTTCCTACTTTTTTTATCAGAAATATATCCACAAATTGGCCTTGCAAAAAATGATGAAAATGTAAAAGCACATGCAATTATTCCTGCTACAGTTTTTGTATTTCCCATGCTAGTAACATATGATGCACATACAGAATTTATCATAAGCGTTGTTGTATAAAAAAACGTTGCTGACAAAACTGTAAGAATATAATTACGCGTTAAAAGAAATTTTTTCATGTTCCACCTACCAACTAATTTTATTTATTATTGCCAATAAATAAAATTACAGACTCACAAAATGAGTCTGTAATATAAAATATTGGAATCATAAGTTAAATTATGCAGCCGGATATGTAATATCTGTCGGTTTATATACAGATAGTATAACTTTATTTCTTTTTCTTCTTCTAATAATAGCTTTAAGCTTATTTTCCCTCTCGAAACAAAAATATGTAAGAAATGAAAATGTTACAACATTCATTATTACTCTAAGCAACTCTACTTCTCCATTTGCTCCTCCCAGGCTAACAAATGTTAAAATTGCAAACACTACTGTGAAAAAATTATATAAATCTATTTTTGTTTTAATTTTCATACAAATCACCTTTAACAACTATTTGTTGTTCCTTTGTATATATATTACTACAACTTTAAGTTGTTGTCAATGGTTTTAAAGTAATATTTTACATTTTATACTACTTTTAGTTGTTTACAAATTTAAACTTATGATGTATAATATATTTATATTAAACAACTGAAAGTGGTGATATTTTGTTTGCAGAACAAATAAAATTACTTCGCAAGCATCGGAAAATTAGTCAAAGTGAATTAGCCAAACAGCTTAACATCACACAACAAGCTGTTGGAAAATGGGAAAAAGGCAAAAGCACTCCTGACTCAGAAACACTAACTAAAATTGCTGAATATTTTAAAACCAGTGTTGACTTTTTACTTGGTGTTGATAAAATTTTTGATGGTTCTCAACCCTACACAGAAAGTGATTTTGCTATTCCAGTTATTGGTACTGTAAAAGCCGGATATAGTGCCCTGGCTTATAATGAAGATTTGGGTGTAGAATTTGCAAATGTACGAAACCCGCAAGACTATTTTTACCTTATTGTAAAAGGTGATAGTATGGAACCAAGAATAAAAGATGGTGATCTAGCATTGGTGCATAAACAAAACACTCTTGAAGATGGTGATTTAGGTGTAATTATTTATGGCGATAATGAGGGCACATTAAAACGATTTGTAAAAAAAGATAATATGATTATATTACAACCATTCAACCCCGAATATGAGTCCAAAATTATTACCGGTGAAGATTTAAATGATGTATACATTGCTGGTAAAGTAATTGAGACCAAAACAAAATGGTAATTATAAAATAGCGCAATACTGATGAATATAAATTCATGTATTGCGCTATTTGTTGTTTAGTATATAATCATTGTATTGCAGTATTTTTCGTAATTATTCGTATTCTTAATAGTATAATAGTAGAAAAATAAATATATAGTGTTTTACTGAAAATTTATAGTTCATACTAAACTTTATTTGACATAATTACATTTACAAAACTTGTATTTAAATAAGGAGATTGGTTATGGACAGAGATTTTAATAGAATAGTAAATAGCTATTCTAGTATGCTCTTGCGTATCTGTATGCACTATACAAAAAACACAACCGATGCTGAAGACATAGTACAGGCTACATTCTTAAAACTTATAGAAAAAGATGTAATTTTTGATAGCACTGAGCACGAAAAGGCATGGCTAATAAGAGTCTGTGTTAATTTATGTAAAGACAATCTTAAAAGTATTTGGAATAAAAAAGTAGATTCTATCAAATATATGGAAATAGAATTAGAATCTTATGAAATAGATGAAAAATTTTCTATGCTATCATATATACGTACTTTACCACCTAAACAGAAAGCTGCTATATATCTTTTTTATTATGAAGATATGACTATAAAAGAAATAGCTATTTCAATGGGTACAAATAATAATACAGTTCTATCTTGGTTGAGAAGAGGAAGAAAAACTTTAGAAAAATTATTAAAGGAGAGATTGTAGTGTTCAAGTTTGATTATAAAAATGAGCTTGATAATATAAATGCAAGTAAAGATTTTAAAGAAGAAACAATATTACTCCTAAAACAAAAACAATTTGAAAAAGACATTAACTATAAAAAAACTATACATTTTACCAGAATAAAAATCATGAAAATAGCCTCATTTATTGCTATTGCAATTATTTGTATGTCAATCTATTTGTATAATAACAATTTTTTTATAAAAGGTTACGAAAAATCTTCAGCAGATAATAGTAACCTTAACTTAAGTAAAAAGTACAATATAAACGATTCAAAAGAATTAAGTTTTATCGAAGATAACAACAAAATTAAAGTATCCAAAAAAGAGAAACCAATAAATAGATTATTGAATCAAAATAATAACTCATCAGAAATTGGAAGAGAACAAATTTATTCAACTAATGATATTTTTAAAACATTAAGCATTTACAAATCAAATTTAATGAGTAAAGAACAAATATCTGAATTTATAAATATAGTATGCGAATCTTTTGATATAGATAACAATGTAGACTTTACATGGCTTAAGTACGATTATAATGAAAATAAGGAGTTAATTGTAAATGAAGAGTTTCACACCAATTCGTTAGAGCCTATATCAAATAATGCCATTTTATATTCAGCCCATAAAGAATTTGAAAATGGAAGTTTTAACATAAGTGTATTGGAGGGAAAAGCCTATATAACTATAAATAATATTAAAATTGATTCAGAAAACAAAAATGATATTATAAACAATCTAGTTAATAAATTTATAAAGAGTGATAACAGCATATCCTACTTAAGTCAGACAAATGCTACCGACAGTTCCATAATTCATACTAAAGTTTATGAAACTTCTGAAAACTATAGCGATAATATATTCAATTTTTCATTAAACAATTCAAATATTTGTATATGTAAAAATAATGTTACGGATTCATACATTGCATATATTGATATAAATTTTTTAAATGCTCATAATATTCAAAATTTACCCGCCATAAACTACAAAGAAGCTCTTAACCTTTTATATAACAAAAAATACATAACCTTTGACTCCAAAGAAGTTACAGATGAAACAATCGTCAGCCACATAAATCTAGTTTATAAAGATTATTACTATAATAAAAATGAAAATAATGTTTTATTTGTACCTTTTTATGAATTTTTTGTAGAAAATCAAAACGAAAGTGATAAATCCTATTCAACATACTATGTATGTGCTATTCATCCAAGTATTATTGAGGTAGAATAAAATTAAAAGTCATTCCTAGCATTGGAATGACTTTTTAATTTAAATAAATCAAATATTTTCAAATTGGCTTTTATAAAGTTCGGCATAAAATCCACCTTTAGCAATAAGATCTGCGTGACTGCCGATTTCTTCTACTCTTCCCTCATTAAGAACAATAATTTTATCTGCATCTCGAATAGTAGAAAGTCGATGAGCAATTACAAAACTTGTTCGATTTGCCATAAGATTGTGCATAGCCTCTTGAATTAAAACTTCAGTTCGGGTATCAACTGAAGATGTAGCTTCATCTAAAATCAAAATTTTAGGATTTTGCAAAAAAGCACGAGCAATTGTTATAAGCTGTTTTTGACCTTGCGAAATATTTGAGGTTTCTTCGTTCAATTCAAAATCATAACCATGTGGAAGAGTTTGAACAAAATGATGCACTCGGCTTATATCCGCTGCTTTCATAAGCTGTTCTTCGGTAGCGTTTGGGTTTGAATACATAATATTTTCTCGTATTGTGCCTTTAAACAACCATGTATCCTGCAAAACCATTCCAAACATTTCACGTAAATCATTACGAGTAAAATCTTTTATATTAACATTATCTATATAAATAGCTCCGCCATTAAGCTCATAATATCTCATAAGCAATTTGACAATAGTTGTTTTTCCCGCACCTGTTGGACCCACAATAGCTATTTTTTCACCAGGATAAACTGTAAGATTAAAGTTATCAATAATAATCTTATCAGGCGTATAACCAAATCTGACGTTCTCAAATTTTACTGTTCCAACAATACTTTCTGTTGATTTTGGATTTTGAGTGTCTGGTTCTTCTTCTTTCTCATCAAGAAAATCAAAAACACGCTCACTACATGCCATAGCTGACTGAAGCATAACAGTAATATTTGCAATTTGTTGTATTGGTTGGTTAAAGTTTCTTACATATTGAATAAACGACTGAATATTACCTACAGTTATACTTCCTCCAGAAGTCATCGATGCGCCAATAATACAAACTAAAATATATCCTATATTAGAAATTAAATTTGTTATTGGCATCGTAATACGAGAAACCACCTGACTTTTCCAGCCATTTTCTCTCAGTTCTTTGTTATAAACATCAAAATCAGAAATTGATTTATTTTCCATATTAAACGATTTTACAACAATATGGCTGGATAGCATTTCCTCTACATGACCATTTACTAAACCAAGAGACTTTTGCTGTTCACGATAAAGTGGCTGGCTTATTTTCATTATCTTAGATATAACAATCATTGATGCAGGAATCATCGCAAAAGCAATAATTGTCAGTTGCCAAGAAATTGACAACATCATAATTACAGTACCTATCATAAGTGTGAATGATGATGCAACCTGTGTAAGTGTTTCTCTAATCGACTGATTGATAGTATCTACATCATTAGTTATTCTTGAAAGAACATCGCCGGTGCTTGTCACATCAAAGAAACTTATAGGTAAACGATTAATCTTTTCATCTATATCTTTTCTTAACTTATAAGTTATATTATTTGATATTCTAGCCATTGTAAAACCTTGTATAACAGAAAATATATAGGCTATACAATATAACACGATTAATGATGTAACGACCTTTAGTAATGCATCATAATTTATAATTATTTTTCCAGTATTTATACTTTCTCTTACTGCATTATATAGTACGTCGGTAGCGTCACCAATAAATTTAGGTCCCAATATTCTGAACAAACTAGAAAGTGATGCCATAACCATGACAACAACTATACCGATTTTATAAACCCCTAGATATTTTAAAAACTTTTTTGATGTTGTTTTAAAATCTTTTGGTTTTTCACCTCCGCGCATAGAAGCTGGTCCTCCACGACCGCCTCTACGAACACCTACATGACTTATTGAATTATTATTACGAGATGTGTCTTTATTATTATCGTTTGCCATAAACTACACCTCCTCTTTCGATAACTGACTATAAGCAATTTGTTGGTATTCTTCACAGTGCTTAATTAACTCTTTATGTGTTCCCTTTCCAACAATTTTGCCTTCATCCATGACAATAATTTGGTCTGCATCCATAATACTTGCAACGCGCTGACCTACTATAATTATTGTAGCATTGCTAAGATTTTCTTTTAGTGCTTTTCTCAATTTTAAATCTGTTGAAAAGTCTAAAGCCGAAAAACTATCATCAAATATATAAACCGGGGACATTTTCATAACAGCACGAGCTATTGCTATGCGTTGTCTCTGACCACCTGAAACATTTGTACCACCTTGACTGATAGGATAATCGTATTTTTCTTCTTTCCGTTCTATGAATTCCTTCGCTTGAGCAATTTCACAGGCCTTTTCCATTTCAACATCGGTAGCCTCTTGGTTTGCCGATTGAAGATTGGAGCGAATTGTACCAGATAAAAGAATACTTTTTTGCGGTACATATCCAATAAGATCTCTAAGGTTTTTAAGTGACATATCTCTAACATCTATTCCATTAATTTTAACACTACCTTTTGTAACATCATAAAAACGAGAAATAAGATTTACTAAACTTGTCTTTCCACAACCTGTCGATCCAATTATGGCAGTTACTTGGCCAGGTTTAGCTACAAAAGATATGTTTTTTAATACCTCTCCTTCACCTAAAGGATATGTAAAACTTACATTATTAAATGAAACTTCACATTTATCTATTGGAAGAATAACTGGATTTTCTTTTTCTGTAATAACATTTTCTGTATCTAAAACTTCACTAATGCGATTTACCGAAACCATAGCTCGTGGAAACATTACAAAAATACCAGATATCATCATAAAAGCACCCATAATATTTCCGGAATATTGAATATATGCCATCATATCACCAACAAGAAGCTGACTATTGGCAATTTTTTCTGCTGCAATCCAGATAATTACAACTGGAACAATATTTTGTAATAAAGTCATTGTTGGTCCCATAAGACTCATTATTCTATTTACGAACAAATTATTTTGTTTATATTCTCTACTTGCCTTGTCAAATCTCTCTTCTTCATACTTTTGCGTAGAAAAAGCTCTTACCACCATAAGCCCAGATAAACTTTCTCTAGCAACCAGATTAAGTTTATCAATCAAAGTTTGTATAAGTTTGAAGCGAGGTACTGCTAATGAATATACAATCATGATTAACCCAATAACCATTATAACACTCAATGCATTTATCCATGCCATTGATGGTGCTTTTTTCATAGCCATAACAACACCACCAATACCCATAAGTGGCGCAAAGACTATTGTTCTAACTCCCATCGTTAGCATCATTTGCACTTGCTGTACATCATTAGTAGTTCTTGTTATCAATGAGGCTGTTGAAAATTTATCAAATTCAGCACTAGAAAAACTTTCTATTTTTGAAAAAATAGTATTTCTCAAGTCTCTTGCCAAACCCGTGCCCATTTTTGCATTTATATACTGTATAAGCAGTGTAACCACACCAGTAAAAATTGCTACACAAAGCATTTTAGCCCCAGTAATAATTATATATTGTTGTTGTTCCAATTTTAGTGATTCTGCAACAGCACCACTTGCCAAAGCTATTTTCTGCGAATAATCTTGTATACCAACATTAACAATTTGACTCATTATATTAGGTAAAACTAAATTTAAGTAAGCCTGTATTGCAATGAATATAATTGATGAAATCAGCAATGGTAAATATGGCTTAACATGTTTTCTAATATGTTTCAATATTAATCACACTCCTCTTTCCGTATCTCTTCTTCAAGCTTTTCTATAAGCTCTTCTAATAAATTATTTAACTTGATAACTTTATCTTCCCCAATTTTTTCGGATACACTAGCAAGTTTATCTAAAAAGCACCGATAAGATTCATCAACTATTTTTTCTCCTTCACTAGTTATGTGGACAAAAATTTTTCTTCTATCTGTAGTGCTATTTTTTCTTTCTATATAACCTAAGTTTTCAAGTATATTAAGTTTTTGTGACATAGTAGGAAGTGTTACATCAATATGGTGCGCAAGCTCGCTTGGAGTAGTTCCTTTATTATAGTGATTAGAAATCATTCTTAATAATCTTAAATCTCCCGAACTCTGACAACTCTGAATTTGCAAATAATTACTTTTCCTTGATATTTTTCGAATATTGAAAAAGATTTTTTCTACTAATGCTCTTTTCATCTTATCTCCTTACTAAAACAGTGTAAAACCATTAGATAACAAAATAATTAGGTTATAAAACTATTATATATACTAACTATTTTTTTGTCAATATTTTAACCTAAATCAAATATTTCAGTTATTTTATGAAGTTGTAAATTAAAATAGCTATATACTTTTATATTTTATCTCTAAAACTTGCAAAATATTACATTTTCTGCTATCATAAATCATAAATAAACAAAAGAAGGCAAAACAAATGTCTGTATTAAAAGTTAGAGAATTTCTAAAACAATTTAATATTGAGGATAAAATACTTGAATTTGATACATCAAGTGCAACAGTAGCCCTTGCAGCAGTTGCTCTTAATACCGAAGAAGCTCGTATTGCAAAAACAATGGCTTTTAAGAAAGATGATAATTGTATTTTAGTAATTTCAGCAGGCGATGTAAAAATAGACAATGCGAAATATCGTCACACTTTCGGTGTAAAAGCAAAAATGCTAGCACCGGAAGAAGTTGTTAAACTTGTTGGACACCCTATTGGCGGTGTGTGTCCTTTTGCAGTCAATAGTAGTGTAATTGGAATTTATATAGATGAAAGTATAAGAAGATTTACTACCATTTTTCCAGCATGTGGATCTTCCAATAGTGCCATAGAACTTACTCCTGATGAACTTTTTCAATACAGTAAGGCTGACAGTTGGGTTGATGTTTGTAAATCCAAAGAGCCTTAAAAAATCTTACATAGATTAAAATAAATTTTATTTTTATTTATATTTATATTTTTATTTTTAAATAATGTTATTACTTAGTAAAATAAAATTAAAAGTGCTTCTTAAGAAGCACTTTTTTTATTATTTATATATTTACTTGCTGATATAATTCTAACAACAGAGCTTACTAGTGATACTCCCACCGCAATAGCCCCAGCAACACTGAATGTATCTAATCCTTGTTTTATAAACATTTCTATATCTCCTTGTATACAATATTTCATTGTAAAATAAATACCTCTACCTGGTACTATAGGTAAAATACCAACAATAAGAAATACAGTGGATGGTGCTTTAAATACTCTAGCCATTATCTCACTGTATGCCGCAACAGTTATAGCTGCTATAAGATTTTGGAAAACTAGTGAACCTCCATGAGCAGCGCACCACAAGCATACCACCCATTCTATACCACCACCAATACAAGCAAAAACGGCAATCTTGTAATTTTGCAAATTAAACATTACGCAAAATCCCGCACAAGCCAAAGATGCATAAATAAAAGCTAACAAATAGTTCATTATAACACACCTCCACAAAGTGTGGCATAAGCCGAAAGGGGTAATGCTATACCAATAGCTATTGCAGTAGCTATTAATAGTACTTCAGCGATTTTTGTTGTTCCTGTAATAACATCGCCACTAATAATATCACGCATAATATTCGTAATACCGACACCTGGTACCAATGTCATAATAGCTCCAACAATAATCATATCCAAATCTTTTCCGAAACCAATTTTTACACTTAAAATAGCAATTATTGCTATAACCATACTAGAAAGAAGATTTGAAAAGAAAATATTACTTTCAAATTTCTTCAAAAACTTTAGACAAAGTTCTGTAGCAGCACCTGCTATAAATGCAACTATCGCATCAAAAGTACTTCCACCCCAAAAAAAGCAAAATGATGCTGATGCTACACTGTATGCAAGCATATCTGATAAATTAGAATATTTTTTAGAATTATTTATTGTTTTTAATTTTTCATATATTACATTAGCATCTGGAGTGTTCCGGCATACCCAACGACATAAATCATTAACCTTATTGAGCCTATTCATATTTTGTGAAATAGATGTAACACGCTCAAGTTGCGTGATAGATTCTCCATCATCTCCCTTTATAGTTACAATGATAGTGGCTGGTATGGCAAAAATCTGTGCATTGTCTATATTATAAGCTCTCATAAAAAAGTCGATAGCTTGTTCGACACGATAAATTTCTCCACCATTTTCCTGAATACATCTGCCTAATTTACAAGCAACATCAAGTAATGTTTTTTTACTGGTAGTCATATTTCCTCTTATTTATTGATTTATTTTATATTTTATTATATACTATTTTTATTGGCCATTTTAATTAGCAATATATCAATGACTATTAAGTCAGGAATTCAGCTTACAACTTATGTTATAATATTATTTAATTAAACAACTTATGTTTTTTAAGTGGTTTTGTACTATAATATTGCTATTATTAAATCATTATACTATAAAGGAAATGAATTTACAATGATAAAAGAAATATATAATTTACCAAAAGGTAATGAAAGTTGTTGTCACATATGCTCAAAATGTCAAAATCCTTGTAAACATCAGAACGATTGTAGTGGTGCATGTGCCGGTTGCCCTCACCCTTGCTGGGTTGACTGGAGTCAATATAAAATAACATGGGATTTTCAAAAATAAAATAGGCAGAGAAATATTTCTCTGCCTATTTTATTTAAAAGTGGTATGTAAAACATACCACTTTTTTATTTATTAGTCAGCTTTTTTTGCGTTTAACTTTGCAATAGCTTCTTTTCTGGACAGATTGATTCTATTTTGCTCATCAATTTCTGTTACCATAACAAGAATTTCATCGCCAACATTTACTATATCTTCAACTTTTCCTACGCGTTTTTCATCAAGCTGAGAAATGTGTACAAGTCCTTCTTTGCCAGGTGCAATTTCAACAAATGCACCAAAGTTCATAAGTCTTGTAACGATACCTTTATATATAGCTCCAACTTCTGGATCATCAACAATTGTTTTAACAATTTGGAACGCTTTATTGATTCCTTCTGAATCTATACCACTTATAAATACACTACCATCGTCGTCAATATCAATTTGAACTTCACATTCAGCACAGATTTTTTGAATAACTTTCCCACCTTTGCCAATAACATCTTTTATCTTATCTGGATCGATTTTCAAAGTTTTCATTTTAGGTGCATATTTGGAAAGTTCTTCTCTTGGCTTGCTAATAACAGGAGCCATAATGTCATCAAGAATATGAAGTCTTGCTTTACGACATTTTTCAAATGCTTCTTCAATAATTTCATAAGTAAGACCATCAACTTTGATATCAACCTGAATAGCAGTAATACCATTATGGGTACCACCAACTTTAAAGTCCATATCTCCAAAGAAATCTTCAAGGCCTTGAATATCAAGCATTGTCATCCAACGGTCGCCTTCTGTTATAAGACCCACAGAAATACCTGCAACTGGTGTTTTAATTGGTACACCAGCATCCATAAGTGCAAGTGTTGAACCACAAATAGAAGCCTGGGAAGTAGATCCATTTGAAGAAAGAACTTCTGAAACAACTCTAATAACATATGGAAATTCTTCCTGTGATGGTAGAACCGGCACCAAAGCTCTTTCTGCTAAAGCACCATGACCAATTTCTCGTCTACCAGGACTTCTTGGAGCTCTAGCCTCACCAACAGAATATGGTGGGAAGTTGTACTGATGCATATATTTCTTTTCATAAATATCTTGTAAGCCATCAATAAGCTGTGCATCTTTCATTGTACCCAATGTAGCAACTGAAAGAACCTGTGTTTGACCGCGAGTGAATAAACCACTACCATGAACTCTTGGCAAAAGTCCAACTTCAGCGGATAAAGGACGAATTTCATTGATACCACGACCATCTACACGTTTACCTTCGTCCAAAAGCCAACGGCGAACAATGAATTTCTGCAATTTATACATGCATTCATCAATCATAGCTGTCTGTTCTGGGTATTCATCATCAAATTTTTCATGAACTTCTGTGTAAATAGGATTAAGTCTAGCTTCACGAACATTTTTATCGTCTGTATCTAAAGCAAATTTAACTTTATCAATAGCAAATTCTTTAACTGCTTCAAACATAGCAGTATCTACTTCGATATGCTGGAATTCGTATTTTGGTTTACCAATCTCAGCAACAATTTCATCTACGAAATCAATGAACTTTTTGATTTCTTCATGACCAGTTTTTATTGCCTGAAGCATTGTTTTTTCATCAACTTCTTTTGCTCCAGCTTCAATCATAACAACTTTTTCTCTGCTGCAAACAAGTGTAAGATCAAGTTTATTTGTTTCTTTTTGTTTTGCATTTGGCATAAGAATAATTTCATCATCTACCAAACCAACAGAAATACCACCAATAGGTCCATTGAATGGTACATCTGAAATGCAGGTTGCGATAATAGCACCAAGCATACCAACAATTTCAGGATCACAATCTGGGTCAACTGACATAACTGTCATAACAATAGAAACATCGTTTCTCATATCTTTAGGAAAGAGCGGACGCATAGGTCTATCAACAACTCTTGATGATAAAACTGCACTTTCACCAGGTCTACCTTCTCTTCTAAGAAATGCACCTGGAATTCTACCTACTGAGTAGATTTTCTCTTCGAAATCAACTGAAAGTGGAAAGAAATCTATTCCTTCTCTTGGTGCAGGACTCATTGTAACGTTTGCAAGAACGGCTGTTTCGCCATATCTAACCAAACATGAGCCATTTGACAAAGCACACATTTTACCAGTTTCGACAGTAAGTTCTTTGCCTGCAAACATAGTTTTAAAAACTTTAAAGCTCATTTTAATCTCCTTTTATAATTATTTAATTTCTATTGGCAAGAGAGATTATATTTTTAGCAATGAGTTCAGCTTTTATCTTTTGATGAAAGCTCAATTTACTGCTAAATATAATATCCTCCCTTGCCTACTATGCATAGTAAACAGCAAGATATGAATCTATAATAACATAAGTTTTTGGTATTTGATAATTATAGACCGAAAGGCAGATGTTTCCATCTGCCTTATATCTTTGTAAATTATTTACGGAGTCCGAGTTTTGCTACGATTGCACGGTATCTTTCGATATCTGTTTTCTGCAAGTAAGCCAACAAGTTTCTACGACGACCAACCATCTTAAAAAGACCACGACGTGAGTGATGATCCTGTTTGTTAGATTTAAGATGTTCTGTCAAGTGATTGATTCTTGCTGTAAGAAGAGCAATCTGTACTTCTGGAGAACCAGTATCTCCTTCGTGTGTCCGGTACTGTGCAATAATTTCCTGTTTGTTCATAGTTATTTCACCTTTCAATATTATATTTGCCAATGACTCAGCATAGGGTTTGGTGAAAACTGAGTATAACAGTAATACTCCCTATCCCGATTCATAGGTCACTACAAGATTATAACATTAAAATATATGTTTGTAAAGTAGCTTTTCAGCAAATTAATATCTAAATTATTTGCTTATTTTCTAAATAAATCTTTGATTTTTCAGCACTTGTATAAATCATTTTACCTAATTCGTCAAGGGATTCAAATTTTTTTGGTGGAAATAAGTATGAATAAAAATCGACTTGAATATCTTGCTCATACAAATCTCCTTCAAATCCCAGTATAAATGTTTCACAAGTTTGCCCTATTCCATTTAGTGTTGGGCGACTTCCTAGTCCCGTAGCTGATGCATACTTTTTACCATTTACAGTTGTGCAAGTTATGTAAACACCATCTTTAGGTGTACACATTGAATCCGGATAAATTTGATTTATTGTAGGTGTACCTAATGTTCTTCCTAACTTTTTACCATGAACAACAGTAAAATTAACACCATAAGGACGGCCAAGCATATGTGCAGCCTTTTCCATTTCACCCTGCGAAAGGCAATTTCTAATTGCTGTGCTACTTACTATTTGTCCAAAATCAAAAATTGTTTCTGCTTCACAAAACTCTATATTGTATTTATCGCAAAGTTCCTTAAGAACTTTTACATTTCCTTGTCTGTTTTTACCAAAAAAGAAATTTTCTCCACAAAAAACAGCTTTTGCACCCATGGATTCTATAAGAATTTTCTGTACGAACTCTTCAGGAGTAAGATTATTGAATTGCATAAAATCAGGAGAATAGAAAAGCTCTACACCTAAATTAGCCATATATTCTCTTTTCTTTTCTTGAGTAATAATGTCTTTTCCCTTATGACCTAGTTTAACTGTTTTTGTGAATGTGAAAATTGCTTTTTGCAGGTTGTTATTATTTGCATAATCGCACATTTGTTTTATAAGTGACTGATGTGCTATATGAACACCATCGAAATATCCAAGAGCAACGGCAGTCTGTCTTTCGTTACACCACGATATATTATAAACTTCAAGCATCTATATTTTCCTTTTCCTTTTCCACAAAAAGTTTTACAACACTCATCTTTTTATCTGTAACATTAGCAATAGCATAAAATTTATTGTTATAGTAAGCCCTATAATCCCCATCAGGCTTTGATATACGGCTTCTAGCACCATTTAAAATTCTTATTGCTAGTTCTTTTGACAAATCTATTCGTTCAAGATGCATAAAAATAGTATCCGTATTCACAATTAAACTTTCGATTTTTTCGTCATTTCTAGCTTTTTGAAGCTGTTCGAGAGTTATTGCATCACTTAATGTATATCCACAAGCCATTGTTCTACTCAAAGAAGTAAGAACCGCACCACAACCTAAATTTTCACCTATATCTTCTACTAATGTACGTATATAAGTGCCCTCGCTACATAAAACCTTTATTTTATATTCATTTTCATCAAGATTTTTATCATCTATCATTTCTATGACTTTTATGAATGCTTTTCTTGGTTTTCGTTCAACTTGCTTTGCGTCAATTCCGCGTCTTGCTAGCTTATACAAAGGTTGTCCATTTATCTTTACAGCAGAATACATTGGAGGGAGTTGAGTAATTTCTCCTTTAAAATTTTCTATTTCATTAAGAACATCTTCTTTAAAGCTTTCAACTTTTCTTTTTTTTATAACATCACCAGTTATGTCACCAGTGTCAGTGTTAATTCCAAGTTTAAAAGTTGCGATATATTCTTTATCCTTTATAATCTGCATATCAACAGCTTTGGTTGCTCTACCAATGAAAATTGGAAGAACACCTGTTGCCATAGGATCCAATGTACCCGAATGTCCCACTTTTCTTGTAGAAAGAATGCCACGAGCTTTTGCAATAACATCAAAACTTGTCCAATCCTTAGGCTTATACAATATTAAGATTCCATTGCGGTCTATTTGCATAATTCGTTCTCAACTTCCATAAGAATTGCTTTTTTAACATTTTCTAATGTACCTGTGACTTCACAACCAGCAGCTCTAATATGTCCACCGCCGCCTAGGCCTGATGCAATAGCACAAGCATCTGCACCTTCGCCAGTTCTAACGGATATTTTGTAAACTGAACCATCTCCAACAGGTCTTATAAGTATAGAAACCTCTACACCTTCAAAATTTCGAGCAAGTGATGAAATGCCATCTATATCTGTAGGTTCAGGCTGTATTTCATTCAGAGCTTCTTTGGTAAGAATCAAAAGAGCACATTTATCATCGAAATAATATTCAATGTTATTAAGTGTATACTTTTCAAGCATAACTGTTTTCTTTGTTTTTGACATAAAGAATTTTTCAACAAGTTCAGTATGATTAGCACCTAATTCCATAAGTTTGGCCCCTGTTATAAGTGTTTGAGGTGTTGTTGATGAATACTTAAAACATCCTGTATCTGTCAAAAGCCCTGTATAAAGGCAATCAGCTATATGTTTAGAAATTTCCTGTCCCATAGATATAATAATTTCATACATAATCTGTGCAGTTGCTGGATAATCTGCATATAAGCAAAGAAAATCAGAATAATTGCTATTTGATCCGTGATGGTCAATACATAAATCAACAATACAACTGTACTGTGATAAATTATCCCCTAAAAGATTTACACTTGCTGTATCTACTGAAACAATAAATTCAGGCTTAAATTCATTGTTGAAGACAGGAATTTCAAGATAACTATATTTTGATGGTATAGCATTGTTGCAAGCAACTGCACATCTTTTCCCCATATTAGTTAATACATGGCATAATGCTGCTGCACTTCCCAATGTGTCACCATCAGGATTTTTATGACATAAAAGAAGTATATCATTTTTTTCTGTAAGAATTTTTGCAGTTTCGTGTATATCTATTTTAGTTGTCATTTTTATTAATATCCCTTAATATCTCATTGATTTTCTGAGCATAAGCTGCACCTTCATCTTTTACAAAAGAAAATTCTGGACTGCGTTTGATGTGAAGGCGTTTTGATAATTCACCCCTAATAAAACCTTGGCCCTTATTAAGTGCTTTAATTGCATTATCGCAAGCTTCATCCCCCTCTAAAACACTAATATGAACTTTAGCATTTGTTAGATCAGGGCTTGTTTCAACTCTCATAATTGTTAAGAAACAATCAAGACGTGGATCTTTCATTTGAGATACGATAGAGATCAATTCTCTTCTGATGTCTTCGTTTAATCTTTCAACTTTTGTTGAAGCCATAGTGAATAACCTCCTTTTACTTAACAGTAAAGTGGCAAAATCGCCACTTCACCTAATTTTATATTATTCTTCTCTATATTCTTCCATGATGAATGATTCAAATATATCGCCTTCTTTGATATCATTGAATTTTTCAAGACCAATACCACACTCATAACCAGCCATAACCTCTCTCTGGTCATCTTTAAAGCGTTTCAATGATGCTATTTCATCTTCAGTGATAACAATGCCATCACGAACAACACGGATTTTTGCATGACGTGCAACTTTACCTTCTTTTACATAGCAACCGGCAACAGTACCAACGGAAGAAAGTTTATAAACTGTTCTTACTTCTGCTTGGCCAAGTTCAACTTCTCTAAATTTAGGTGCAAGCATGCCTTTCATTGCAGCTTTAACATCGTTAATCGCATCGTAAATAACACGATACATTCTCATTTCAACTTCATGCTGTTCAGCATCCCGTTTTGCAGTAGCATCTGGGCGAATATTAAATCCAATAATAATAGCATTTGAAGCAGATGCAAGCATAACATCACTTTTGTTAACCGCGCCAACTGCTGCGTGAATAACTTTAACTCGTACTTCTTCATTTGAAAGCTTTTCAAGAGATTGTTTAACAGCTTCGGCAGATCCCTGAACATCAGCTTTAACAATAATTGGCAATTCTTTCATTTCGCCTTGAGCAATTTGGCTAAATAAATTATCAAGAGTAACTTTTTGATAGCTGTTGAATTTTTCTTCTTTTATTGCCTGCATACGTTTTTCAGCAAGTTCTCTTGCGAGTTTTTCATCTTCAACTGCATCGAATAAATCTCCAGCTGTTGGTACTTCTGTAAGTCCAGTAATTTCTACAGGGGTTGATGGACCTGCTTGTTCAATTCTCTGCCCCTTATCGTTAGTCATAACTCTTACTCGACCAACTGATGTTCCCGCAATAAGAACATCACCTTTATGAAGGGTACCATTTTGAACAAGGATTGTGGCAACAGGACCAAGTCCTTTGTCAAGTCTAGCTTCAATAACTGCACCTTTTGCATGACGGTTAGGGTTAGCTTTAAGTTCTGCGACTTCACTTGTAAGGTTAACCATTTCAAGCAATTCATCAATACCTTTTCCAGTTTTTGCGGAAATTGGTACACAAATTGTCTCGCCACCCCATTCTTCTGGTACAATACCATGTTCTGTAAGTTCCTGTTTTACTTTCTCTGGGTTTGCAGTTGGTTTATCTATTTTATTTATAGCAACAATGATAGGAATTTTAGCTGCCTTAGCATGGTTAATAGATTCGATAGTCTGTGGCATGATACCATCATCTGCTGCCACCACAAGAATTGCAATATCAGTAATCATCGCACCACGCTGACGCATTGATGTAAACGCTTCATGACCAGGTGTATCTAGGAATGTGAGTGTTTTACCGCCAGCAACTACTTGATATGCACCTATATGCTGTGTGATACCACCTGCTTCTCCGCTTGTAACATTTGTTTTTCTAATGGCATCTAGTAAAGAAGTTTTACCATGGTCAACATGTCCCATTACTACTACAACAGGAGGTCTTTCCTGCAAATCTTCTTCCTTGTCAGTTTCTTCTTCGAACAATCTTTCTTCTATTGTTACAATAACTTCTTTTTCAACTTTAGCACCAAGTTCTTCAGCAACGATTGAAGCGGTATCAAAGTCAATAATCTGACTTATTGATGCCATAACACCTAGCATCATAAGTCTCTTAATAACTTCACTTGCAGTAACTTTAAGTCTTGTAGCAAGTTCACCGACTGTAATTTCATCTGGAATTTGAACTTTAAGTTGTGCTTTTCTTGCTTTTTCAAGATGAAGTCTTTCAAGTCTTTCTGCCTCTGTTTCTTGTTTTTTCTTAGCGTATGGATTCTGTTTCTGATTATTTTTGCCTTTACCAAATTTTTGTTTACCACCGTCTTGTTTCTTTCTCTGACCGCCTCCATAAGATTTTGTCTGTGCAAGCTGGTCATATTTTTCGTTAAATTTATCCATATTGATATTAGATTCAGATTGACGGGTATCCACAGTAATTGTAACAATTTCCTGCTTTACATATTCATGTTTTTCTGATTTTTGTTTTGGTTTATTAGCCTGTACAACTGACCCATCTGCTCTTTTAAGAGGTTCATTTAAATTATTTGATGGTTGGGCTGTTTTCTGTGGTTGTTTAAACCGCTGTGTATGCTGTTTTAATTTGTTGTTATTCTGTTGTTTAGGCTGACGACTATCTCTTTGGCCATCTTTCTGCATATTTTCTCTTGCAGGACGTTCCTGTCTTCCTTTCGGAGATTCTTTAGAAGATTTTTTAGGCTGTTCTCTTTTTGTCTGTTCTTGTTTTACAGGTTTATTTTCTGATTTTGTCTGAACTTTTTCTGATTTTTTAGGATCTAGATAATCATTTATATTATCAATTTTACCATTTTGAGAATATTTTTCAAACGCAACGTTTGCTTGTTCTTCTGTAAGAACTGTTGATTTTTTTATTTCAGTGCCAAATATTTCACTTAACTCTGTAAGTGTTGTCTTAGCATTAAGGTTAAAGTCAGATATAAGATCACTTGCCTTGTATTTTATAACCATTTACAACTCTCCTTCTGTTTCTTTTATAGCATTTCTACACAATATAGCTAAATTTTCATCTGTAATTGCAAGAACGCCAGTTAGTCTACCTACAACTTGAGATATTTCAAATTGCGTAAGACTTGTTTTATAAACATCTGTGATATTTTCACAAAAATATTTTACTCTTTTTACTGTTTTTTCACTGAGGTCACTTGTTAATAATACTAAATATGCCTCACCTTTTATAACTGATGTCTTTACTGAATCAAAGCCGTAAGTCAATTTTCCAGATTTCTTTGTAAGAGATAATCCAAACAGCAATTTATTCATGTTTTGAAATCTCCTGTTCTAGTCTGTCATAGATTTCTTCGCTTATTTGAGTTTCAAATGCTCTTTCAAGCTTTTTACCTTTTCTAGCAGCTTTCAGACAATTTACATCGTTACAAATATATGCGCCTCTACCAGGCTTTTTTCCCGTAATATCTATTGAAATTTCGCCTTCTGCATTTTTTACGACTCTAATAAGATTTTTCTTATCTTTTGATGTATTACATCCAATGCATCTGCGCTGTGGAATTTTTCTTATTGCCATAGTTTTTCTCCTTCAGCAATTATTCACCAAAGTAACCACTTTCAGGGTGTATATCAATATTATAGCCAGTAAGACGCGCTGCAAGACGCGCATTTTGACCTCTATTACCAATAGCAAGTGAAAGTTGTTCATCTGGCACTGTGACACGACAAGATTTTGGTTGTTGTGACAAAACTTCAACACTTGTAACAGCGGATGGCGAAAGTGCAGCGCTTATAAACTCAACAGGATCTTCGCTATATTTAATGATATCAATTTTTTCGCCACCAAGCTGTGAAATAACATTCTCTACACGGCTTCTTTTTGTACCAATACACGCACCTATTGCATCCACATCGCTATCTTTAGACCAAACAGCCATTTTAGTTCTAGCACCAGCTTCACGACTGATTGCTTTGATTTCAACTGTTCCATCATAAATTTCTGGAACTTCAAGTTCAAACATTCTGCTTACAAAGCCTGGATGAGTTCGGCTAAGCATAATTTTAGGTCCACGATCCGTCGAGATAACATCAACAACATAAACTTTAATATGTTCTCCTGGTTTAATCTCTTCACCAGGAATCATTTCTTCTTTAGGAAGAACAAATTCATTGTTGCCGATTTGTAGAATGGCTGCGCCACTTTTTTCACTAATTCTCTGAACAATACCTGTTACAAGTTCATGTGATTTTCCTTGCATATCTTCAAAAAGCTGTGCTTTTTCAGCTTCTTTAATACCTTGTCGAATAACATTTTTAGCTGCACCAATTGCAATGTAGCCAAAATCTTTCATTTTAAGAGGAATACCAATTTCTGTGCCTATTTTTGCCCTTGATTTAAGTTTTTTAGCATCTTCAAATGAAATTTCTTTATCTGGATCCTCAACAGTTTCAACAACTGTTTTCATAACAGCAACAACAAAGTTTTTCTTTTCTACATCAGCAACCACGCTAACGTTACCTTCGATACCTAGGTCTTTTTCGACTGCAACTTCCATTGCTTTTGTAACTTTTTCAATAAGTACTTCTTTTTTTATGCCTCTCTCTTTTTCGAGAACATCAAGTGCTTCAAAAAAATCTTTATTCATTTTTTATTATCTCCTACTAAAATAAATCCTCATCATCACAAAGCTTAACAAAAGATGTTTCTTTGACTACTACATCATATTGTGTACTATCTTCCGCTTCTATTGTGATAATCCCGTCATTATATGATTTCAGTGTTCCTTTTATTTCTTTAACACCATCCACAGCGCGTATAAGTCGCGCAAGAACTTTTTGTCCAATCTTTTTTTCAAAATGAAAAGGTTTCAGAAGTTTTCTTCCAAGACCTGCTGAAGAAACTTCAAAATAATAATTTTGACTGATTGGATCAGCTTCATCAATCAGCGGATCTACTGCGCGTGAAAGAGCTTCACACTCATCAATATTTATGCTTCCTTCGTCTTTGTCGATAAACACTCTTAAGAACCAATCGGGACCTTCTTTTTCAAAGCGAACATCCCAAAGGACAAGACCCATTTGTTCACAAACAGGTTTTACAATTTCTTCCACAACATCTGTAGCCTTCCTACCTTTTGCCAAAGCAGATTACCTCCATTTTTTTACTAAAAACAAGAGAGTGGGAAAACCCACTCTCCTTTACTCAAGATAAATTACAAATATATAATACCACACTTTTAGTGTTATTGCAATAGTTACACACATATATTTTTAACAATTGCAAAAGCAAAGAAATTCACATAACAAAACTTATACGTCTTACCGTATCATGCTATTGGTATAAATTAAAACACCCATTCGCCATTTTCAAAAATAAGAACAGTTTCCCCGTTTTCGCAAATGCCAGTTACTTTCATATCAGCTGAACCTACCATAACATCTTCATGAACAACTGAATCATTTACACCTTTTTCAAGAAGCTGATTGGTTGTCATTTTTTCTCCACCTTCAACTGTACCCGGATACCCTTGTCCAAGAGCAATATGACAAGCAGCATTTTCATCAAATAATGTTTCATAGAACAAAACATTTTCCTTATTTATAGGACTAGATGCAGGAACAAGAGCAACTTCGCCAATACGACTAGAGCCCTCATCGGTATTCAAAAGCTCAGCAAGAAGTTCTTTTCCACTTTTAGCATCAAAATCAACTACTTTACCATCTTTGAATTTTAACACAAAGTCTTCAATAAGGCTTCCATTATACACATAAGGTTTCGTACCGTAAACTACACCATTTACTCTGTCTTTATGAGGAGCAGTAAATAATTCTTCGGTTGGCATATTTGGAATAAATTCAACACCTTGCTCATTGTATTCACTTACGCCTCCCCATACTCTATCATCGGCGAGACCTACATGTAAATCTGTGCCATTTGAAGAAGTAAAATGAAGCTCTTTAAGTTTCATTGCATTTATTTTATCTCTTCTAACTGCCCGCTGTTTAGCATATATTTTCCAGTTCTGTACAGCATCGCCTTCAACATGACTAACTTTGAATATTGTCTGCCAAAGTTGTTCTACCGCTTCTTCTGCGGAAAGTTCTGGGAAAACTTTTTTAGCCCACCCTTCACTTGGAACAGCTATAACACACCATTGAATACGAGATGCCATTGTATAATCTCTATATTCAGATAACGCATTCATTTTTGCAAGACTAGCAGCATTTACTTTTTTAACATCAATATCTTTATAAATTTCAGGATCTCCGCCTGTTATTGAAAGTATAGCAGCTCGTCCTTCACTTTTAATATAATCTAAATACGAAGCTTGTATCCAAGGCTTAATATCACAAAGTGTTTCTTGAGATGTCCTTTCCATTTTTATTCTTGAAAGTTTTTCGTCTGAATAATGTACAACAACTTCTTTTGCACCAGCATCATAAGCAGCGTTTGCACAGTGATGTACAAGATCAGATGCTGTAATTGGTGCATTGATGATAAGTGTTTGACCAGGTTGAATATTAACACCTGCTCGTACAGCCATTTCTCCGTATTGTTTTAATAATTTATCATTCATATTTGTTACCTCTTTTTATATCATTATTGGTTATTATATCATAACTATAATGTTATTAAAACATAGATTTGTTGACTTTTAGTGAAAATACATATACAATATAAAAAATAAAATTTAAAGAGGTAAAATATGAAAGCAAGAGTACCAAAACATAGAGAATTTATTATAGAATTGGCAGAAGATTATGAAAAAGCAGATGAGTGTTGGGAAAAATTACAAGAAATCTTAGAAGATTATAAAAAAGAAGGCAAGAATATTTACACAAAAACATTTATTGAAGATAACGAGGATAAAGTAAAAGCCTTGCAGGAAATTTACGAATTCACATACACAATTGAAGAAAAATAAAATTTATAGGCGCAGTGATTGCGCCTATTTTATTTTGTTATTTTTTCACATATTTTCGCTGAAATATTTCCATTATCTGCACATATATTTACTAATGTTCCAGCCTCTAATATTCCAGTTATAATCATATCACTAATTTCATTTTCTAATAATTCAGTTATAGTCTTTTTTATTTGTCTTGCACCGTATGAAACACTATTACATTTTTCACATATATAATTCAAAACGCTTTCATCAAAAGATACATTTATGTCTTGTTTTAATAATTTTCGGCACAAATCTTTAAGTTGTTTACGAATTATCATTTTAATTTCTTCTTTAGACAATGGATTAAATGCTATGATATTATCTATTCTAGCTATAAATTCTGGAGAAAAAAACTCTTTTACTGCTTTCTTCGCCTTATCCTCTAGATTATTATTATTATTTAAATCAGGAAAAAATCCAAACGAAACTTTGTTCTCATTGATTTCCTTAGCACCTAAATTAGATGTCATAACTATTATACTGTTTTTGAACATGAGCTTTTTACCTTTTGAAGTAGTTACAAAGCCTTCATCCATAATTTGTAAAAGTAGATTATGCAAATCCGAATGAGCTTTTTCAATCTCATCAAAAAGTATAATATTATTAGGATGTCCACTCATTTCTTTTTCCAATCTTCCTCCATCATCGTAGCCTATATACCCCGGAGGAGCTCCTATTAACTTTGTTACATCGTTTTTCTCAGTATATTCTGTACAATCTATTCTTATTAGACAATTTTCATCATGAAATAACTCTTCACATAAGACCTTACAACTATAAGTTTTACCTACACCTGTAGGCCCGCAAAACAAAAAAGTTACTATTGGTCCATTGTTTTCTTTAAGCCCTGTCCTCCACCTTTTTAGAGCATTGGCTATAGCCTTTGTTGCTTTTTCTTGTCCAATTATTTTTTGTGATAAATTACTCTCTATAAAAATAAGTTTTTCCCGCTCTTCATTTTTTATTTTCTCAATAGGCACACCAGATATTTTACTTACGGTTTTTATTACACGCTCTGGAAGTAATATTTTTTCTCCAGCAAGTAAAGAGGCTGCACAACTTTGATCCAAAACATCCACAGCCTTATCCGGTAAAAATCTATAATTCATATATTTGATTGACAACTCTACGCTTTTTTCAATAGCATTATCAGTTATTGAAATATGATGAAAATTTTCATATTTTTCTTTTAAACCAATTAAAATTTTGATTGACTTTTCCTTTGATGGTTCCAGTATATTTACAGCTGAAAATCTTCTTTCAAGTGCTGAATCCTTTTCAATTGTTTTTCTATATTCATCCACGGTGGTTGCACCTATAACTTGTATAATTCCTCGCGCCAGTGCCGGCTTTAATATATTAGCTGCATCTATAGCCCCCTCAGCTCCACCCGCAGAAACAATTACATGGACTTCATCTATAAATAAAATAACATCTTTGTTATATGAAGCTTCATCTATTATAGATTTTAATCGTTCTTCGAAATCTCCTCTATATTTTGTACCCGCTAATAAATAAGCCATATCGAGTGCATAAATAGTTTTATTTTTCATCTGTGAAGGAACATTTCCACTTGCTATTAAATTTGCAAGTCCTTCTACTATTGCCGTCTTACCAACACCCGCCATACCTACAAGACACGGATTGTTTTTTTGTCTTCTCAAAAGTATTTCTATAACCTGTTTTATCTCTTTTTCTCTGCCTATACACGGGTCAAAAGCTGATAATGATGCCATTTCAGTTAAGTTTCTAGCATATTTTTCAAGATTTTTAAACTCTTTCTTATTTTCGCTTTTTTGAATATCTATATTATAATGTTGCTGCAATATTTCTAGCTTTTTGCAAAACAAATCCATATCTTCCACAAGATTTGCAATAATCTTATATGCCATACAACTTTTTACACTCAAAATTCCATATAATATTTCATTAACTCCTGCAGATACTTTATTGTTTCTAATCGCCTTGCTATATGCTGTTTTAAGAACTAGTATTGCGTTAGCACTTAAGTCTTCTTCGCTTAAAAAAGTATTTTTGCCTGTACCTATAATATTATTTATAATATTATAAACACAAGAAAAAGTTATTTCATATTCAGATAACAAAGCACTTGCATCAGATTTTCCACAAGATATAATGCCAAGTAACAAGTGCTCTGTTCCTACAGTTATATTTCCTATCTTACAAGCTATGGAAATCGAAGAATCAATACACTTGTTTCCACTTTCAGAAAAATTTTTAAATCTATACATATTAATTTCCTTTATATTTGAATTGATTATATTATTACATTCAATATCAATCTATAAACAGAAAAAAATTGTAAATTACATTTAATTTATGATATATTAAATATAAACTTGAAAGGAGTAATATTATGTCACAAATTATAAATGAAAAAGTGCCGTTTTTTGGTGATGATTTGATGGCCTGCTCAGAAAGCACACTCCGTTTACTTATAGAGCGTGGCGTTGTAGATTTGCCCAAAGAAGCAATAAAAATGATGACTGGTATGCACGGAAACATGGGGAGATGTGCAAACTGTGGAGCTGTAAATGGTGCAGTTGCAGCGATTGGTGCTAAATACGGACGTACCGACTATAATCAAGACAACAAATTAGTTTTTCAATTAGTCGAAGATTTCCTGACAGCTTTTGAGAATAAATTTGGATCCGTAAAATGTGAATGCCTTATAGGTTCAAACGATATTTCTAACATAAATCAGCAATACAGATGTAGCGAATATGTACTTTTTGCGGCCGATACTGTTGAACTGTTGTTAAAAAGACAAGAAAACAAATAAAAAATAGCTTTGCATTCATGCAAAGCTATTTATTATTTTATTATTTACGCATTTGCTAAATCTTTTTCTTTAGCTTCTTCTGCCAAAGCTTCCTGCAATGTAATAGCAATCTGGTCAGGACAAGATGTTGATTTTAGCATACATGGTGTACCACGGAATCTTTCTATTACCAAGTCTACTGGCAAACCTACTGCCAACTGCATAATTCCTTTAATGTTACCATCACAGCCACCAACTACTTTCAAGTCTTTAATAATACCATCTTCAATAACCACTGTTGAACTTCTTGAACATGTTCCTTTATGTCTTCTTGTGTATTCCATACTAATCATCCTCCACACACTATCTATATATTACAACGGTATACTATCAAATTTCACAAAAAAAAACAATATTTTTGTGATTAAATCACTAATAATCAAATTCACTATGATTTTTATTTCACAAAAATTCACATAACTTCAATTATTTTTATTTGACATATCCACAAAAAAAATATAAAATAATCTTTATAGATTTGATAATAAATATTTATTTACATCTTGGGAGGGTCATATGAACACATTTGTGATATATGCTTTTGCAGCACCAATTAATGCTTTTATCTGTTGCTCATTCATAACTTTTTTTATGAAAAAAATGAATCTTTCTTCAGCTAAAAGACTTACTATTACATTTTTGATATATTCACTTATTGCTTTTGGAATGTGTGCCGGTGGCAACGGCATCCTTAACATAGATATGTCAGTTTTCAACCTTACGTTGTTCTTACTGTATATTGTTAGTGGTTTTTGCGTATGTCTATGTATCTACTGCTTTTATGAGCGCGATAAAATCGCTGAAAAAGTTGAGCAGAAAAGAAATTCTAAAAAAATATCTAAATAATTTATACTACAATTTAACATATCAAAAGGTAAAAGAAAAATTATGAAATTTCATCTTTTGAAACAAGCAGTCATAGGGCCAAGTGTTCCTATGGCTGTTTTTGAAAATTTATATACGGCTAAAGATAATGATCTTAAAGTTATTCTTTACGCACTTCATAAAAATACTGCGGATCCAATGGAAATTTCTAAGAATTTACAAATTACAATGGCTGCAGTACAATCTAGTCTTCTGTTTTGGTCAGATAAAGGTCTTATATTGGCCGACTTCGAAGCAGAGGAAAAGCCTAAAAAGAAAAAGATTCTTTCCACCCAGGAAATTTTGGAAATTTCTAATCAGCACCCCGAAATTTCTGTAATGGTAAACCAACTTCAACATATTTATGGTCATGCTATAAATGAAAGAGGCACAAACGCATTTGTAAATCTTTATATACAGGATAATGTTCCCGTAGAAGTCATACTCGTATTGGCAATGTATTATGCACCAATACAAAAAGGACCTGCTTATACAGCAAAAGTTATCTTAAATCTTTTTCAAAAAAACGGTATAACATCTGCCGAAAAAGCAGATGAACATATTCGCCTTATGGAGAAAAGGACTAAATCATACCTAGATGTATGTACAATTTTTTCTCTTGATGAAAACAAACTCACAACAAGCGAAAAAAGTATCATTGATTCCTGGTTTGAAAGACTAGAAATGACAAACGAAATGATAAAAGCTGCATATACAGCTGCTGGTTACAAAGCAACAATAAGATACTGTAACGGTATTTTAAAGTCGTGGTCACAAAAAGGTTATCGTAATGAAAAAGATATACAAGAAGATTTTGCTTTTGCAAGATCCGAAAATAATAACATCTCACCTGACGATGATGTTATTTTACAAGGTATGAATATTATCCCTATTTTTGAAAAAGGAGAGTAGTGTATGAGTACAGAAAGTTATAATGGTGCAAACTCTGTCTTAGAAAATCGCAGACTTATGATGCGTGCGAAATTTTTCGAAAAGCAAGAAGAAATAAATAAGGTAGTACCGCAAGTAAGTGAAATAACTGATGAGATAACGAATCTTGGAGCAAGTTACGCAATCGCTACTATAAAAAAAAATAACGATGAAGCAGATGCTATAAGAAAAAAAATGGACGAGCTTGATAAACTCAGAACTGCACTGCTGTTGGCTAATGGATTTACTAAAAAAGATTTAGAAATGGAATATTTATGTCCTATATGTAAAGATACAGGATTTGTAAATGGCAAGGCCTGCCAGTGTATGAAAGAAGAGATTGTAAAGCAAAGACAAAAATTTCTAACAACACTATCTCCCGCCCCTAAATCAAGTTTTGAAGAGTTTAATTTAGATTTCTATTCAAAGAAGGCAAAAGAACTTCCAAATGGAACTATGATAGTACCTTTTGACATGATGAAAAACATATATGACTATTGTACTGCTTATGCATATAATTTTTCTATACCAAATAAAAGTATTCTCATGCTTGGAAATGCTGGACTAGGTAAAACTCATCTTGCATGTTCTATAGCAAATGTTTGTATGCAGCATGGTAGAACAGTTATGTATTCATCAGCTCAAAGTCTTTTTTATAAAATCGAACAATCAAGATATACAGATGAAGATGTTATTAGTGATATACTTTCTTGTGACCTTTTCATTCTTGATGATTTAGGCGCTGAAAACCTTACTCAATATTCACTTAGTGTTCTATACAATATTGTAAATACTCGTATGATTACCGGAAAACCTTGTATATACACAACAAATATCTCTTCACAAGGAAACTTACAAAAAAGATATGGTGAGAAAATTTCATCAAGACTTCTTGGTAGCTGCCAAAGGTTATATTTTGTTGGTGAAGATATAAGAATATTAAAAAACCGATAATAAAAGGTGTAACTTAAAAAGTTACACCTTTTATTTATAATTTAATTGTTTATAATTTAAATTTTATTGTATATACGGCTAATCCTATCATTCCAAAAAACACAAAAGTCAAATCTACAATATATGTAATATTCAAAAAATATGTAATTATCGAAACAAGAAAATAAGCTACTGCAAACCATAAAAAAACTTTTAGGTGGCTATAAGCAAACTTTTTTCTTCTTTCTTTTCCTGCTTCTTTTGCTTCTTCATATGTTATTCCAGTATACCAGTACACATATTCTGTCTTATAAATTACATATGTCAAAATAGCTATTGATATTGTACATATATTTAATAAAAGCCTAAAAATGAAATTTTGATTCACATTATTAAAAAATGTTGTTAAAAAACAACTTGCTAAAAAGAAAATCATCCATAAAACAAAACCTTTATAGCTTTTTCTATAATCCATAACATAAATCTCCATATATAGGCATTATATCAAATAATAAAATTTTATTTATATTAAATTTTATTTACTTTAAGTTTTGCAACAAATTCTTTGCACACCGAAACATCTTCTACTCCATATCCTACGCCAAGTGCTGCAAGTGGATAGTAGCCTTCAGGGATACCTAAAGATTTCATTTTTTCTGCATCTGAAGAAATTTTAGAAGTTACACCATAAAGATATATACTACCAAGTCCAAGTTCTGTTGCCTGAAGTGCCATCATTTCAACGACGCATCCCGCATTCTGATGATCAAGTCCTGGTGTAAATTCAGGTGCAGGCGGACATGAAACTATTATCAAGGCTGGTACATCATAAATACCTTCAAGGGTTTTGAGAACAACTTTATCGGTAACAACAGTTAAAACTGGAGTACACATTTTTGGCAAACCCAATGGTGTAAGTGAACCTGATGTGATAACTTTTTCAAGTTTTTCTTCTTCTACCGGAATATCTTTATATTCTCGACATGATTTTCTTGAAAGTATTATTTTTTCTAATTCCATAATATTCTCCTTTATTTTATTGATTATTTTTAACTATTTTCTTATTAACATTCCATATTTCATACTATACTACTTAAGTAAATCTTAGTCAAGTAAAGTGAAAGATGCCACTCTATCTAAAAACATTTTATGATAAATACTCTATTGTTTTCATTTATTTATCTTCAAGTTCTCCATTACTTGCAGCTGACAAATATGCATTAAGAAATCCTTGAATATTTCCATCCATAACCATATCAACACGAGCATCTTCATAACCTGTGCGATGATCCTTCACCAAAGTATATGGCATAAATACATAGCTTCTAATTTGGCTACCCCAAGCAATTTCTTTTTGTACTCCTTTTATATCTTCAATTTTTTCAAGATGTTCTCGTTCTTTGATTTGTGCTAATTTAGCTTTTAGCATTTTCATAGCCATATCTCTATTCTGAAACTGACTTCTCTCATTTTGACACGCGGTTACAATGCCGGTAGGAATATGTGTGAGCCTAACCGCTGATGATGTTTTATTAACGTGCTGTCCACCAGCACCTGATGAACGAAAAACATCCATTTTAATATCCTCATCACGAATAACAATATCTGTATCATTTTCAATTTCAGGCATTACTTCGCATGATGCAAAAGATGTATGACGACGTCCAGATGAATCAAAAGGAGATATTCTTACAAGACGATGAACACCATTTTCGCCCTTCAAAAAGCCATAAGCATTCGTTCCTTCAACTGAAAATGAAACTGATTTTATACCAGCTTCATCACCTTCGAGATAGTCTATCGTCTGTGTTTTATAACCTTTTTTGGTACAATAACGAGTATACATTCTGTATAGCATCTCGCACCAATCCTGACTTTCTGTGCCTCCTGCTCCAGCATGTAGTGTAATAATTGCGTTATTTGCATCATACTCACCAGTGAGAAGTGTTGTTAATCTAAGTTGTTCAACTTTTTCCTTCAAAGAATCAGAAGTGGTTATAATTTCATCTTCCATTTCTTCATCTTCTAACTCTATATAAAGTTCTATCATTGTTTCAAGATCTGAATATGTTGTTCTAATGTCATCAATACCACTCTTTTTATCTTTTAAAACTTTAAGCTTAGCAAAAATTTCTGTGGATTTTTCTTGATTATTCCAAAAATCTGGCTGATGTGTATGCATCTCTAGTTCTTCTATTTGACCAAAAAGAGATTCATATCCTATACTTTTCTCAAGTTCTTCAATCTGTGGCTTTATATTACTCAAAAATCTTTTATAATCATCAATTAAAATCATATTTACCCCAATATTTCACATTTATTTATTATACTTATAATTTTACATATATATATAATTTTTGTATAATATAATTTAATGCAATAAACTTCACCAAAATAGGAGAGATATATGTTTTATTACGAAAATCAAGTCTGCGATGTTTGTGGTAAACCTTTCAATACAGAAAGTGATATTGTTGTTTGTCCTGAATGTGGCACACCTCATCACCGAGAATGTTGGAATGAACTTGGACATTGTGTAAATAAAGATAAACATTCAGAAGTTTTTGAATGGAAACCAGTTATAAATGAGTTAGACCACAATTCTATAAAATGTCAAAATTGTGGAAACATAATGCCCAAAGATACTATGTTTTGTGAGAATTGCGGTAATGCACTTGCACCAAGCAATGAAGCTATACAGTCATATAATGGTCCTGGTCAAACAAAAATAGATGTATATGGTGGTTCTCTATTCGATATTCAAAATGTTGCACTTCGTGAAAGAATTGACCGTGAATTAGCTGGGGAAATAGATGGTGTTCCTATCAAAGATATAGCTGTATATATTGGCCCAAACGCACAATATTATATCTACAAATTCAAAAAAATGGTTTCTAACCCAAATTACCATCCATTCAACTGGACTGCTTTTCTTTTTACACCTCTGTGGCTTCTATTCAGAAAAATGTGGAAATTTGCCATAGGTGCGGCTCTTATAAATTTTATTTTTAATATCCCTGCAATCATAATAATTGCGGTTCAACGAGGTCAACTTCCTGCATCATCACCATTAATGTTTACAGGGATCGAAACAGTTGCTAATTTTATGTCTATTATAATTATATTATTGGGTGTCATTATTGGATTTATAGCTACTCCTTTATATAAGAAGGAAACAATCAAGAATCTGAAAAAAATGCGTGAAGAAGCACCAAATCAAGAAGCCTATTATCGTAATGTTGTGGAGCAATCTGGTCCAAGCAAAGTTGGTCTTATAATAACTTCTATATTTGCAGTATTTTATATAATAACAATGTTTATGTTTTAGTATAATCGATTATTCAAACTATTCATATGCAAAGAAAAAAATTAATACCTTTGTATTAATTTTTTAATTAGTGTTATGAAATTATTATCTTGACTAAAATACAAATAACTGATATAATAAATCGATGTCGTAATTCGACATATCCTTGCTCTGTCAAAGTGGCAGGGCCACAAAAGTCCATAAGGAGGTAATTATCATGCAGAAATATGAATCAATGGTTGTTATCAGCACAAAACAAGATGAAGAAGCTATCAAAGGTCTTATCGCTAAATTCACAGACCTCATCTCAGCTAACGGTACTCTTCTTTCAGTTGATGAATGGGGCAAAAGAAAACTTGCTTATCTCATCAACAAAGAATCAGAAGGTTACTATGTTTTGTTCACTTTTGAAAGTGAAGCTGCTTTCCCTGCAGAACTTGATCGTGTTTTCAAGATCACAGAAGGTCTTTTGCGCACAATGATCATCGCTCTGTAATTTGAAAGGATTTATAAAATGAATGTTGTATGTTTAATGGGCAGGCTTACTGCCGATCCTGAAATTCGTAAAACACCTAGCGGTATAAGCATGTGTAGATTTTCTGTAGCTGTTAATCGTCAGTTTTCTAATGCTAACGGTGAAAGGCAGGCTGATTTTATTAACTGTGTTGCTTGGCGCCAAACTGCTGAATTCATTTCAAGATATTTCAGAAAAGGCAATATGATTGGCCTTAATGGTTCAATCCAAACTAGTACATTTACAGACAAAGAAACCGGAAAGAACCGAACATCGTTCGATGTTGTAGTTAACAACGCTTATTTTGCTGAAAGCAAAGGTTCTTCACAGGGTACATCCAACTACTCATCTGACTTTTCACAGTCAAGTCCTAGACAAGCAGAAAACAATTTCCCTACATCCACTTTCTCCACCGGAGATTTGGATGGTTTCTCTACAGTCTCAGCAGACGACGGAGATTTACCGTTTTAGTTTAAGTAAAGGAGAGTTTCTATCATGGAAAGAAATGAAAGAGAATTTAAAGGCGGTCGTCCAGCAAGACGCACAAGCCGTAAAAAAGTTTGCAGCTTCTGTGTAGATAAAGCTGAAACAATTGATTACAAAGATGTAGCTAAATTAAGAAAATACATCACTGAAAGAGGCAAAATTGTTCCTAGACGTGTTACTGGCACATGTGCTCAACACCAGAGAGAATTGACAACAGCTATTAAAAGAGCTCGTCATGTTGCTTTGCTTCCATACACAAACAACTAATTAAATTAGTTAAAGCCGTGGTTTTCCACGGCTTTTTTTATGTTGAAATAATATTTTTATGATAGTATTGTTATTATTGTAATATGATGATATGATATTGTATAATATAACCACTTAAAGAAAATAATACACTACTCATTACAAAAGGAGAAAATTATGAAATCTAAAGTTTATTTTAGCAAAACAGTTTCACCTGAAAAAGTTCTTGAACTCTATAAAAAACTTGGCAAAAATCTTCCAGGCAAAGTAGCACTTAAAATTCATAGTGGCGAAAAAGGAAATCAAAATTTCCTGCGCCCTGCATTTTGGAAATCTCTTATAGATAATATTGGTGGCACAATTGTAGAGTCTAACACAGCTTATGACGGATTTCGTAATACGACTGAAAAACACAAAGAACTTATTAAATATCATGGTTGGAGTGAGATGTATCCAGTAGATATCTTAGATGCTGAAGGGCCTGATATAGTCTTAGATATAAAAAAATATAAACAAATAAGTAAAAATTATGTTGGTAAAAATATTGCTAACTACGATAGTATGCTTGTCTTATCACACTTTAAAGGCCACCCTATGGGTGGTTATGGTGGTGCATTAAAACAACTTTCTATCGGAATAGCCTCATCATATGGTAAAGCATATATACATGGTTCAGGCGCCCCTGATGAAATTTGGACTGGAGACCATGATAAATTTCTAGAGTCAATGGCTGATGCCGCTGGAAGTATCGTTGAATACTTTGGGGATAATATTGCATATATCAATGTTATGAAAAATATGTCTGTTGACTGCGATTGCGTATATAATGCCGAAGATCCATGTATGAAAGACATTGGAATACTTGCATCTGTCGACCCTATCGCCATAGATCAAGCTTGTATAGATCTAGTATATGCAGCAAAAGATGATCCTGGTCAACAACATTTAATTGAACGAATAGAAAGTAGAAACGGTATTTTGATAATAGAAGCCGCCGCTAAACTTGGCTATGGTAGCCGAGATTATGAACTAATTGAAATTGAATAATTAAAAAGCGCCTATTCAATACCGGAGCCCAATTTTGTGCAAACAGTACAAAAAAGCAGCTAGTGATAGAAATATTCAATTTAAGCAGTAAACTGACTTCATTTGAAAAATGAAGTCAGTTTTGTTTTTAGTTAAATTCTATCATTATTGCAAAATCAATATATTGTCATACGATGATATGAGTCTTCGCATATTTCTAGAGTTTAACCCAATAAATACACTTTGC
>JAHHTS010000138.1 GCA_020024475.1 Oscillospiraceae bacterium | reverse complement strand
GGAAGATACAGCCGTTTGGCTATACGGGATACCAAAGGGATGAGATCGCAGGGACTTATTATGCCCAGGCGAGGGAATATCTGGCAGAAAACGGAAAGTTCGCACGACAGGATTTGATAAAAGGATTTATTGAAAATCCCATATCTATTAATAGGTATATATATTGTCAAAGCAATTCATTAAATTACATTGATTTGACAGGAAAAAGCAGAGAAGATGCAAGAAATTACATGGAAAAGTATGGAACTGATTTAAATGAAGATGGAGAGCCGGACGAGACGAATTCTAATTACCCTATGTTTAAGAGTAATTGTGCAAACTTTGTTTCACAAACTTTAGTTGCAGGTGGAATTGAACCAGTAAAAGGAGAATGGTACATAACAACAGCATTGAATGAAACATGCATAAAAAGTACGGCATCAATAGGAGGTGATGTTTCTGGTCTTTACAATGCAGTAGCAAACTATAATCTTATTATTCAGTTAAATGATAGGAAAATAGAAGACTTAGAAGAAAAAATCCAAAAGTTATATCAAATAGAAACACAAACAAATTCGCTATATTCCGATGCTGAAGCACTATATAGTTCTGTTGAAAGTGGTATTACAGCAATCAAAAAATCATGGGATGCTAGTGTGGGAGAGTTTAATATAACGGGAATGGATTTGGGTTGGAAAAATGCAATAGATAAAATTTGGGCAAAAGAACAAAAGGTTTATTTGACTAAATATAAATGGGAAGTATTTCGCGAAAAATACAATTTAATATTAGAAATAGGAGGGAGCGATGGGCTTTCTGCTTTAAAAGAATGTTTTGATAATAATTATGCTTTTTCTCTTTTAAAGCAAGGAGCAAATTTTAAATTTAATAAAGTGGGAAATAAATATTATATTCAGTTGAGTGGAAACATTATTGATAGTTGCATGCCTGATAAATGGAATAATTTAGAAAGTTTTTTACGTAAGAATATTAAAGATGTTGATTGGAAAAAAAGTGATATCAAAAAGCTAATTAACAATCGATTAGAATTGGATTTCCCATTATTTGAAAATGCCAATAGTGAAGCATTGAGTAAGGTAGTGAACATAAAGAAGATTGCAAAAGGAAATAAATTTAAAACATTGCAAGAAGGTTTTAAAAATGGATGGGAAAACAGTAGCAAATTTTGGAATGATTTTTCTCCAAGTGAATACTCAAAGATAAATTGGTTAAATAAGTTCGGAAAAGCCGCTGGCGCAATTGGTACAGTTGTAACAACGTTGGATAATGTGAACGAAAATCTAATGAATGAAGATGGTAAGTTTGTTCCTTCTTGGGATGGGTTACAAAACACTATTACCGATACGGGAGTAGATATACTTGCAGGTGTAACATCAAGTGCAACAGGGGCAGCAATTGGTTCTTTTTTTCTTCCACCTTTGGGAACTGCAATTGGAGCAATTGTGGGAATTGCTGTAGATAAAGCTTTAGAGTGGGATATTTTCGATTTTGATGGTGATGGAAAAAAACACAGTATAGTTGATGGTGCAAAAGCACTGGTGGATGATGTATGTGATGGGTTAGGTAATATAATAGATAATTTAATTTAAAGAAATCAAGTAAAATTGATGATAAGGCACGAAAAAGCTCAAATAGCGAACCTAATTTGCGATATTCAAACATTAAGAGAGTGCTTGTATATCAATATTTAACGGACATTGTGTCCACTATTGATATCAAGATGTCCAATCATTAAATTTACTATAATATGAATTACTCAGTATCGCAATTATTTGAATAACATTTTTGTGTTTGAGAGAAGTGAAAGGAATAGATATAACTATGGAACAGATAAAAAAATCAGAATTAAAAAAAACATATTTTATTAAAAAAATGCTACTTCTAGTTAGTTTTGGATTTTGTGTATTTATATTTGGGGCAAGCATAATTTTACTTTTACGTGATGGAAATAGCGAAGATTTATGGGTAGGAATTGTATGTGGTATATTAGCAATAAAAATTTTCTTTTCCATTCAAGCATACATAAAAATGCCATATCATTGTATTCCTATATTAAATCAAATATTTTCGAAACATGAACTAGAAAAGTTATTGAAGGAGGAAAAATTTGAAAATATTAAAAATACCAATGATAAAAAAGTATTAAAACTATTTAATACTAGTGAGCATTGGTTTTGTATAAATAATAAATTTATTTCTAAAGAGTTGTCAGTATTTGGGTGGGCAGAAGGAAGTTCAAGCCTTAATGGAAGAGCAGTAACGCCTGTATTTTTTGTTTATATGACAGGAGAACTTGTAAAGGTAGACCTGGGTCATAAAATTCACATAAAAGAAATTGATAATTTCAATCAGTATCTGTGGGAAGAAGCAAAAATAATTCCTAGAATTATAGTGGGAGATCAGAGGGAAAATATTGCAAATATATTTAAAAATCAATTTCAGGAATTGAAACAAAACATGAATTTAAGTGATAAAGGTTTAATAGAAACAATAATTCAGAATCCAGAGCAATATAGAAAAATATATATGGAACTATTACCACATCATATAAAAAAATGGTGTGAAGAACAAAATGAAGAGGAAAGGAAACGGTTACAAAGCAATGGAAAGAAAGGTTCAAGAAAATGATTTACAGTTATACAATGTGGTAGTGATGAAAACTGGAGAAAATCAAGAAATAGATGTCAACAAAATTGAAGAAATAGGAACAAAATTAAGAACACATGGTATTTATCGAACTGCACCAATTGTTATACATAAGGACTGTATAAAAAATAGTTTTGAATTGATGTTTTCTGTAAATAGAAAAGTTGACATATCTGTAGAAGAGATGATTGATTTTCACGACAAGATTATTTTCTCGAGATGTAGATATTATAGATTTTTATCTAAGGAGAATAGTATATCTTCTCTTTCGGAATACATTAAGGGAATGATGCATGAAGAAAACATATTTTTTAACGATATTTTCTTCATGCTCATTCCGATACCAAATGGGAAGGTTATAGATGTGTTTGTACCGATTGTAGAGGAGAGTGAAAATGAACAAGTATAACAGCATTCAATATATGAATGTATATTCGAAAGAATATATTACCTCTTATACAAATGTAGAAACCTGTATGAGAGAATTTATGGAGTTATGCTAGAAAAATAAATTGAGATCTTCAGGAAACTTTTTCTATGCCATTCATCAAATAAATGAGAAGGCTGATATGAGGATAGAGTTCTTTTTCCCAGCAAAAGAATCTACTATTTTACCCAAGAGTGGACTGAAATTTCAATCTTATTATGTAGTAGAAAATATGATATCTGTTATTGTAGAGGATCATTTTGAGGAGAATATGGAAAAAGCGTATGCTGCCTTGATTGAATATGCGGAAGCAAAAAAACTTAAAATTATATCTTCCTTTTATAATGAGTTTTTCAAAACTGTAAACGGTGGATATTATATTGTAAAAGCAGTTATTAATGAAAATGAATAAAGGAGAAATTATTATGATGACAATGAATGAAAAGGACAAAAATGAAATGTTAGGAGCAATTTTAGCTGAAGGAGAAAATTATCAATGCAAATTATGGGGAACTATTATGGCTGATGCGAAGACATATGCAGCTATTGGTGGGATATCACTTATTGCTGGAAGTGGAGCAGCGACCTTAGGTGCTTTAAGTAATGCTTATTGCTATTTGGGTATGACAGAAAATAATATTAATTTTGTAATTGTGGACTCAGTAAATGTAAGCAAAATTAAAAATAGCATATCTATTCCGAAAAGCAGTATTACAAAAGCAGAAGTGAAAGGTGGTCTTCTTCCAGGAAGAAAAGTAGTTTTACTGCATTTTGGAAAAACAAAAATGAAAATTTCATTGATGAATAATGCAATTGGATCAGATATACAGAATCAAAAAGAGAATGTCGAGAAATTTTGTCAGACAGTAGCTCTTATATAATAAAAAAGAAGGTCTTTCATGGAGAGATGAAAAGTAGAGTTGTTCTAATGAAAAAAGGAAAGGGGGAATGAAATATGAGTAACATACAAAGCAATACACAGGTTGCTTCAAGCAGTTCAGATACAATTTCAGCAAGTGCAAATAGTTTACAGGAGAAAGAAATATCAAAAGATACAGAGTCAAATATTACGGCCAAAGGAAATTCTATTACGGCATATGAAACAAGCCAAACTCAAAAATCAGCTTATAGATATGCGTTAGAGCAAGATGCACAACATATAAAAACTTTAGGTAAGACATTTGAGCAAGTGGATCAGAGTATTGCTAATATATTAACGGCTGGTTTATTCGGTGACTAATATGGAAGAAAATAAAAAAAGACAGTTACAGGATAAAATCGACGACTATAAAAAAGCTATAAGAACATTAGAAGAAAGTAAGGATGAAATCGATTATCAGGACAAAATAATAGAAAATATTTTTTCGGATATGTTTCTTCAATTTAAGCATGATACAGAATTTTGCAAGAGTATCTCTAAGTTTCAACAATCCGTATGGGAGGCAAAGACGTTTAAAGATTCAAAATTTTCAGAAATAGAAAGTGATTTGAAAAGTAATCTGAAAAAACTAGAGAAAGAGCAGGAAAACGAGGAATGGTAAAAGTATGGGATTAAAACTTTATCCAGGTTCTATAAAAGGACAGGCAGATAGTATTATTCAAAATCTGGAATCTGATAACAAAGATTTATTATCTGCATTGCAAACAATTTCACAATTTGTACAGGATACAAAACTTAAAGGAGCAGCCTAGGATAGAATGAAATACCAGTTAGGAAATCACGAAGCTGTTATTCAAGGTCTTATTTGTGCGA
>JAHHTS010000137.1 GCA_020024475.1 Oscillospiraceae bacterium | reverse complement strand
TAAAGTGGATGCAATTGGTTCAACATATCAGACAGACTGCTGAATAAAGATGGGGGTTTATTCGTCTTTTTAATCATAAAATCTGCAAGTTTATTGCCCCGAAGGTACTAAAACTTGCAGATTTATCAAAGAATTTTATAAACTAAATTATTGAATATCAGTAGATAAAGATGCTTTTAAGGGACGACTACTTATCAGACATACTTTTTGAGACAGTATCTGACAACATCTTTTGTTTGGAGTTCTTTGGCGATATTGATAACTTAGCGGAGCCGTTTTGGAATATTGAAGGTCCCAAAACAGCTCCGAAATATAACTTGACACAGTTTAGTTTACAACACAACCAACACTACCGAAAAATTACTGTTTAACATGAATTTGTCTAATTGTATTTTTGAAAGCTTCTATTTCTTCGCTTCCAATGTGATTTTTGTGAATGACTCTATGACAATTAGGACAGACTGGTAGTAAGTTCTGCAAAGCATTATCTACTACTTGTTTAAACGAATCTCCCTGATACTGAAATATTGGTTTGATATGGTGTATTTCAATGCAATCTTTTCCATAGGAAGAACCATAGTATATAGGAAAATTAAAACCACAACAATCACAGTAAATCATATTGTTTCGAGAAAAATACTCAAGAGCAATCTCTCTTAATCTAGACGAACGCTCACGAGTTTGAATATTTCTCGACATTATTTTTCCTTCTGAAACAATTTCTTCAATAGGCAGTATTTGTATTTTACCTCTTAGTGAAATTTGCTCAATAGCAGATTTTACATCTTCGTAATTGAAGTTGTCATTAAGTAGATAATCGATTGCTTCTTTATGCGCATTAACGTAAGCAACACCAGCGGCTGTTATCTGAAAGCCATCTGCAGAATTGTTCGCAAAATTTTGTTTTGCAAGAGTGTCGTGACTTTTTAGATTTCTCACCTTTTGCGAAAAGTATGTATCATTTCTCCCGCTAAGAATTTCTGCATCAATTCCTGACGGATGCATAACTGATGCTAACTGTTCAATCAACTCACTTGTACTAATAAAGCCTCGTTCTCTCTTAGACATTAGATATAATGCAGGTAATACCAATTGACTTTCTGTAATTCTAGCCATAACGCTAATAATTTGTAATTAAAAGATGTGTTACCTTTTTATCATTTCTATTCATGAAACTAACGAGGTATTCTTTATCAAATGTTCTAATGTTTACCCCTTTTTTATTGTACAGATTATAAATAAAATCTGTATTTTTGATTACCATCATCCATTTTGCTTTGCATTCATTTATCATGTAGTTAGCAAGTCTTTCTTGGTCATCCTTCGTAAATGCGTTTTGAGCATATGTGCTGAACTCACTATCATATGGTGGATCAAGAAAGACAAAGTCATCTTCGTTTGGCTGAGCCGTTTTTAGAAACACCTCAAAATCTAGGTTGTATATCTTTGTGCTTGCGAAGTGTGCTAATAATGGTTTTGAACGATAATAGCTTAGCTTTTTTGCCATTAGTTTTCTGTTATAAGCAATGCCCCCGTATGGAACATTAAAATCACCCTTACTACTATATCGAAACATACCACTATATGCATAATTCCTCATGAAGAAAAATAATGCACTGTGTAGTTTGATGTTGTTAGATTGAATATTTTTATCATTATAAAGGTGTCGATAATTCATGTAAACAGCACTTTTAATAGCTGTTTCAATGTTATCATTTAAATCTTTTTCAGGCAATTCATGCTTTTGGACTTCTAATTCTCTCATTCTTACCATCTTTCTAAATAAGTTGGTCTCAACCTCCTTTACAAGGATACAACTATGTTTGTAAAAGGTCTCTCCAATAATGGCAAGTATTTCTTTTTCGTTATTTTTGCAGAATGAATGTATGTATGTTTTTAACTCATTCTTACCAATCTGTTCTTTGCGATAATCAATATATATATCAACAAGTTCAGAGTGGGTGATAAAAAAAATTACAGCATTTTGCCAAGACTTATCCATTTCTTCGGTGTAACGGAAGAAATCTTTATCAGATGTTGCAATATTGTTATATACCTCAATCAATTCGGATGAAAAATCATTTATGTGGTATTCAGAAGCAAGTATACCCATAAACACAGAACCGCCGCCAACAAAAGGTTCAAAAAAACGCTTAAATTTTGGAATATTAGGTATTATGTATTTGAGCTCTTTTTCTTTACCACCTGGCCATTTAACAATAGGCGAAAGTCCAGATGATATATCTACACTTGTTGGGATTACTTCATTCTGATTGGTATTAAAGGAAGCATCCGATTCTAACAAAGAACATTGATATGAAATGTTTCCATCACAAATCATTGATGACTCAGAATAATCATTTGTTTTATATACTGTATGATGATTCATTTGATTGTTGTTATGAATATCAATAACGTTGTTAATCCGTTTTTTTGCCGCATCAAAATATGATTTATCAAGTTCAACACCAATAAATCGTCTTTCTAATTCCAAGGCAGCTACACCTGTTGAACCTACACCCATGAATGGGTCAAAAATTATATCATCTTTATTTGATGCAATTTGTATCATCTTTTTTAAGATGGATATTGGCTTTTGAGCTGGATGTTTAGGTTCATTTAACCTTTCTGGACGCATACAGATAGGACTTTCGATAAAATTGTGCATTTCTGACTGTGAAATGAAGTTCCATGTATGCTTCTTATTCCAACATGTGAAGATCATTTCACAACTATTTAAAAATCCTGCTTTAAATATCTTTGGAGCTGGATTAGTCTTATGCCAAATCATAAAATTTGAAGTGTCAAATCTATGGTCTAATGCATTATACCATCGTCCAAGCTGATTATACGATGTGAAAATAAAAAGATTTCCAGTTGGTTTAAGTATTCTAATAAACTCATCCGTCCATTCTTCTGGGTTAAAATCAATCATATCCCATTCTGCCACATCGTTATTCATAGCGGAACGACCATGCAATGGTATATTACCTGTTGAGTGCTGCCCGAGATTGTAGGGGGGGTCTGTAAGTATAAAGTCAATAGAGTTATCAGGTATGCGTTTGATTACATCTCGACTATCAGCACATAGAATACATCTTCGCCAATTTGGATCTTTCATATTTATGAATTTGGAAGGTAAGTGTCTTTAATTTCGTTTAGTGCTTCATTGATATAATGAGCATTTTTCTTATATTCGTCGATGACAATCTCATAGCCTTTTTCTGACTTACATACCAAGTTCCAAAAATCACGACTAATACACAATTCTTCATTGCAAAAGAATTGACGAACACGACCTTGTGTCCAAGGCTTGCCTTCGCCATATCTATTGTATGCTGTAGCGAATAATATCTTTACATTGTTTTCACCAAGCCTGTTTGTGAGAATGCAATATTGTTCCAAAAGAGCCTCCTTTTCAGAACGAGCTTTCTTGTTGTCTAAATCTCCTCCGATTTTTAACTCAATAAGGTAGTGCATGCCTGTTTCACTATCGTAAAGATAGTAGTCGCTTTCATGACGCTTAGTCTCCGCTGAGCCAACCTTATTAGTGATACCCTGATAATCTTCAATTTTAGGAATTCTTCTATCATTGCTTCGCTTATATTCTTCAAGTAATTCAGCAATGTAGTCTGTCTGTTCTTTATACAATGTTCCCTCAACATGTTGGCTAACCTCATAATTGAGTGCAGCAATGCTAATTGCCATGCTTTCAAGCATATTTCCCAAAGAACTGTCAAGAGAACGAGCAAGGGCTGAATAATATTGTATTTCTGGGCCCAATGCTGCAATAAAAACATTATGGATCTTCATGTTGATTACACCATTTTCATTATCGACTTCTGCGATATGACGAGTGGAAAACCCATTTGCATATGATTTTACAGCACTACTAATAATGCCACGAATGGCTCTTTCTTTGTCTATACTATCGGCCATAATAGTTATTTTTTATTGTTAAAATTTGTTTGTTGTTAGTATGTCACGCTTGTTAACTTTAGAAGATTGTCAATGCATTCAAGTGTGTATAAGGCTGGCTGTGTGGCATTGCTGTACTATTTGCTGACAGTACATGTGTATTTTTCAAATTGTTTTGCCTGCTATTTTCCACTCTTGCTTTGCAAGCACTGTCTTCAGCCAGTCTATCTTATCCATAATTCCTGAATTTATTTAACTTGGATGTAAATGTATAAAAATCTTATTCAGCTTCCAAACTTATCAAAGACCGCGTTGTCTTATTCTCTGGTACAAAGATACTACATATGCGCGTACTCTATGTTCCGATATTAATTTTTCTACTCTTATTATACATCATAATTTTCTAATGACCTATAAATAGAGAAAAGATAACTGTCTAATAAATCCTCTTTAAAATTATCATGAATTATGTTAGTTGATGTTTTGGGAATGGATGTATATCCAACAATAGCTTTCCCCATAGCATATATATGTATTTTTTCAATTGATATCCTCTGTTTAACATAAATCTATCAATTTGATCAAACTCTCTTGGTTTTATAAAGATGGACATGATAGCCTGTAAAAGTGGAAAGTCTGTCGGACTGTCAAAAGAAATCGCTTTTTGTTTTTTATACATCCAGAATATCCGTAATGTATTCATTATTTTGTTTCCAACATCAGTTTACGATAATAAATAAGTTTTGTATTCACGAACTATTAGTTCCTTAATGTCAACTTCCAAAAGTCTGCAATTTTTAATAAACTAGTAATATCTGGCAGTGTTGTATTTGTGCTCCATTTTGATACCATAAATGGGTTGACGCTGCCGTAGTTAACTTTTTCTGTAGTGTTAATTCTAGATTACAATTGTTGATATGTTATCCAACTATATCTCCTCCAGCCCTATCGACTTGAGGTATTCGTATGTGCCGTTGTAA
>JAHHTS010000136.1 GCA_020024475.1 Oscillospiraceae bacterium | reverse complement strand
CCCTAGTGGCTTGTCTATTTCTGATTCACTTTTGCGAACTTAATTATACGCTATCGTAAAATCGAGTGCATTTATTCTCTTTATTTTCTTTATTGTCTCTAAAATATAGATTATTTACAGCTTTTGCAAGCATAGTGCAAGCATACACACTTTCCTGTGTCTAGTATATATCATTTTGCTGCATTATCATATTTGTTTAATTTTATAACAAATTTATCTTTTGCTTCATCTGTATAGTCACGAATACCATTCATGAAATACTTTGTTGCCTTTTCTACATCTCCTTCTTTTGCCATAATAATACTTTCAAAAATAATAATATTATTTTGATACTTAACTTTATATTCTGGTTGCTTAAAGAACTGTATTATTTCTTTCATGTCATCGATTAAGCCAAATCTTTCACATATGTCATATTTTACAATTCTCGCATACTGTATACTAGGGTTCATCTCGATTGCTTGATTAATGAAGGATAGCGCTAGTGCTTCGTCATCATTGTAAAACGCTTCATATTGTGCCCTACATCTTAGTGTCATCTCTTTGGATACGTCGCTATTGATATTTTCCAAAGTTTTAATAAGCGACAATAATATATCGTTGTTTTCTTTACTTTTTTCAGATTTGATTAAACATGAAAAATATGCCTGTATATGGTATGGATTATCACTATAGTTTTGGTAGTTTTCTGCAGCAAGCGTTTTTGCAGCTTGATACTCTTGCATTCCAATATAAATCTGGACTTTTTCTCTTTTCGCTTTGGAAAAATTGGGCCTGAGCCGGAGACTTTCGTTAATCATCTCTAGCGCTTTATCAAATCTCCCAATTTGCCTATAATAGAACCCATATAAGAAACGATAATCAGCACCAGAAATTTTATGAACTTCTTCTTTAAATCGACTATCCTTTAATTTGGCAAGTGCTGAGCACAACAAATAACGAATTTCAAATACAATTCTGCCATCCATATATTGCTCATTCTCTAAAGCTCTATCTGCAAAAACAATCACTTCTTTATTTTTTCTTCGATTATACAGATCTGACATGGTTTTTAAATACAACGAAGGGAGCAAATATTTGGCATCAATTTTCTCGTCCGCTAATAGTGCTTCTTTTAGGGAGAACAAATACTCAGGGATATCATATTCATTATTAGAGAGATTTTCCAAAAAAGTGTTTACACTTTGACAAATATTATTTTTGTGTCTAGGGTTAATCGGAAAATTATTTCTAACGACATAATCTTTAATTGTATCATTAACGCGTATATACTCTTTCATTACTCCAATATACTCGCAAATTGACTTTGAAAGGAATTCGTCAATATAGTTTATATATTGTTCTTCTCCTTCTACAATGTCATAGATATATTTTATACTTATATAATCGAACCCAGATAACAATGCTAAAAAAGAGATTTTATCACTATCCGGTTCAATATCCCTTACAACAACACTTGCTTTTTTGTTATTATATTCAACGATTTCATAGGTATTGTTTCTAACATAATCAATACCTTTTTCTTTAATAAGGGAAACTGTGAAAAAAACTTGCTCGGGAAATCCGAGTAATAATCCTGACAACATCCTAATATCTTCAAGATCCAGGCTAATGCCTTCAAATCTCAGGCTTCTACCTAATAATCCATCCCGCTCAACTTTTGACAATTCATCGACACCAAAATGAAAAACTTTCTCTCTAGTACTATACGCCACATCATCTCCAAAGTATTTTAATCTAAATTTGGATACAATACAGAAAGTAACCTGACACTTTATTTGGGGATTTTCAAGTAAATCAACAAACCACTGCGCCACCACTCCATCGTGGTTAATTATCGAACCACTATCTTCAATAAATAATATATCATTTTGATTCTGAATATCATGGATAATAGAAACTGCCATCTGAATTTTATCACTTATCGGCTGCTTCATCATATCTCTTATATCCAATTCGCGTGTTAAGCCCAAATCATATAGTTTTAATATAAAATCTTCAATACTTTCATCATAATTTAGACTTATGCTTGAAAAAGGATATGAGTTCTTTTTTATGTTGCTTTTTATAATGCATTTTTTCAGCAAAGTTTTTCTACCAATAGAATTAATACCAGAAGCAACAATACAAAGTGGTTTTACTTTTTCAAAATCGTCTATTCTTTCTTCAAAATTTTTGATTTGCTCATTTCGTCCTACAAAGATTTCATTTCTTTCTTTTAATCTCGGATGTCTTTCAAAGGAGATTTCTATCATTCGTTGCTGAATAATTTGTGCCGCTTTGTTAGGACGACTAATATATTGAAGATTATAATTTTTTTGCATCCATTCAGGAATGAGTGGATCATCATATTTAATTTTTTTATCTATTATGATTGGGCAAATCTGCTGCAGCTTATTAGCATTCCATAAATCCTCAGCTTTAAAAAGCTCTTCCCTAACCCATGAAGATTTTAAAGAATTTTCAGAACAGAAGAAAACAAATAAATCCGTGCACTCTAAATTATCTTCTATCTCCTCGATTGTTTTCCTGCCTTCCTGAAATGTTAACTCATCCAAAATAACATTTTCAGGTCCTAAATTTTTAATCAGTTTATCTGCAACAAGTGAAACATAATCTCTTTTGTCTGCACTACTATGCGATAAAAATACCTTTTGCATGTCATCAACTTCTTTCTTTAATAAATTGATAGGAGGGCACTGTTTGGTAATAGATTTTCCAGAATTCCCAAGTGACAAAATCTTTATGTTCAATGTACAAAATTATTCTTGTATAGATATAAATCATACGATGTATCCACCTAGCTCTACTCTTCTCATCTTCTATATTAGATCAGGTAAATATATAAATGGATATAATAATAATGGTCAAAGAGTTTTTTCTCACAAAATTGCAATTTCCAGCACACAGATTAGCATCACAAGAAATATTATCACATTCACATAAAAAGGCATGTGTTAAATGAGCAACTAAGAACTATTTATGATCTACAATACAACGTTCCTCAGCGTATTCGAGGAAAATTCCGATCAATTCATTGCGGCTTCTGCCAGTCTGCGCGGATATTTCATCAATTCTTTCGACAATATCCTCTCTTACACGCACAGAAAATGTTTTATATCCATCTTCACCCTTGGCGCGCTTAGGACGGATCACCAGCTTATCATCCTTCATTTCTATCACCTCTTTGTTACAATTTTATGTTTTCATAAAGGTGATTTATATGTTATAATTTATGTTATAAATTGCAGAAGGAGATACGCTATGACATATAACGAATTAACTATTTTGAAAGAGATTGCTTCTGAGCAGTACGAGCAATATAGTGATGGATTTGAAATTCTATTAGAGGGCGATATAAGCGTGTACACAGCTTTTAAAATTCCGCCTGAGTCCATGCATACAAGGCCCCAAAAGCCGCAATTATCGACTACTGAACGGCTTGCACACACCATGGGCTTTATCGATGCACTTGCCTGGGCTACGCGAAACGGTCATCTGGATATAGACTCGTTTCCCACAACACACAAAGCCTTTGAAGATCCAGAAGAAACGCCAGAGGAACGAGCTGAGTTTTACGAAAACAGATACAAAGGATTAAGTCCGGAAGCGCGAGCTGAATTAGAAGCCTTTGACAAAGAAAGTGCTGAACTATGGGCTGAATATATCGAGCAGAGAATAATTGAGAATATCGTTTTGAATGAGCTTATCGTAAAATTAATCACCGGAGAAGACTAGTTTAGCCGAAAATCCCACTGTAAAAGCACATACACCTAAAAAGGAGTGTATCGAATTGATACACTCCTTTTTGCTTATTGGAAAATTAAAGTTCCCGGAAACGTTCAGCCATCGTCATGAACGAAGAATTTACTCGTACTTGCTTTGCGGGGATGAATAAGTATCGCCACTCTTTATAGCCATTCGCTTTGCCCCAACGGGATGCGATTTCGCAGTATTGTACGCCACGTTTTTTCTTGGCAATTACATCAGCTTCTTTTAATTTGTCTTCTCCCTTTACCTCTACCAAGTATATGATATTCTCCGTTTCCACAACAAAGTCCGGCTCATAAGTATGCCCATGGTTATAAGTAATGTTAAACTCCTTGGGATGAGGGCGCAGCCAATTTTGAACATCGTTATCCGTTTCCAGCACACGTGCAAGAGTCAATTCACCCTCACAACTGTCAAATTTAGCTGTATCAAATACACCACGTTTGATGCCAGTAAAAAGTACGGATCGAATATTTCCCTCAAATTTACCGAACAAATCGACCTTCTCATGGTAATGATAGGATTGCTGCAAGTTGTAATTTCTAGTTCCAACAACCTCTTCTTTCAAAAATCCGTTTTCACAGTAGAAATGCTGCATCATCTGCTTATAAATCTCATTTCCAATATCACGCTTATACATCATCACTATGTTTTGCATACCATTCGTGCCAAACTGTTTCTCATAATGGTCGCAAAGCTGTGAGATCAGTTTAAACAGCAGCGCAGAACATTTCTCATAGTCAATCTCCGGCTTAGACCGCAGTTGCTCCAGAATGACTTTCTTTGGATTATACCCCTCGAAATCAATAGCATCTCCTTTGATACGTTGCCGATCCTGCATATTTTCCAGGTTCTGCAATAGGAGTTCATTTTGAATTGGTGCGTGTTTGAAGTTGGTTAAGTCCAGATCAAAGTCCACAAAAACATATTCTTCCTCTCCGGCATCCGTAATCTTAATACGAGGAATCGGAATAAATTTTGCCTGTGCCACCCGGTGTGTTTCCTCTGTTTGATGGAGCATCCAAGCAGCAATGGGCATTTCGTTTTCTTTGAAAACTTCTCCCAGATCCTCGTTTTCTACAATCTTCTCCTTAACATGCTCGACAATCTTCTGGACTTGTACGGGAGTTACTGTATGCTCTGGTGTGGTTTGGATATGTTCTGTAACTGCCTGCT
>JAHHTS010000135.1 GCA_020024475.1 Oscillospiraceae bacterium | reverse complement strand
GAGCGCTTGAATGGCATTCAAGAGGTAAGGGGTTCGATCCCCCTCATCTCCACCAAATGAATATTGGACGAACACCTACTTTTTCGCAGGCGGCTTCGCCGTTAAATGTTAGATCTGATGCAAGAAAAACACCGTCTTAGAAGTTAATCTAAGGCGGTGTTTTGTTATTGAAATCGCTGACTAATTTTTATTTTAATCATAACTGAAAGCAAATTTATATATATTTGGAAAGGCATCTGGATCAACCTGTCTCGCCGCAGTCAATAAACCTCTCAAACGGTTCTTACTAGTATCATCTTCAGGATGTACCTTTAAGTTTTTATATTCACTAATTATTTTCATACGCATAGAATTCTTAATTGTAGGGCGTCCTGAAGAATCAATCACAACACCCGTAACCAATTTAGGATAAAGCTTTGTATATCTCTTTACCTTGTTTTTGGAAATCTTATATCCATATTTTCTAACTATTACAAAAATCTTTTTCATAAAACAATATGAAATATAATTTTCACTTGAGAATGTAACATCATCTACATACACTGTCATCGTTACATTGTTTTCGTTAGATAACATTTGCATTTCTTCAAACATTGAGTGATTAACCAAATATGACATTATCTGACTTGTTGGTGCACCTGAAATTAAATGTTTTTTACACGTAACACCTTTACTTCTCAAAAATTCATATACATCATCTATGTCACGTACATTAGTTCTATCTATATCAACTGTAGTAAAATTAGTTAGTATTTCAGATATATCCGGGGTACAACACAAATCTTCATTAAAAAACGATAAACTGTTTCTCGGCGTATAGTAGGAAAAAAAGCAGTTAAATCAATTTTAAAAAGAGGCCTTCTCTTATTTCCAATATGGCAAAAAGCATTATCTGCATACGAACGACCTTTAATACCTGAAAAAATATTGTCGGGAACAACAATTTTTTTCAACATATTTTTTATCCTTGTTTGAACAGATTTTAGTTCTTCCTTTGGTGGCTCTATTAAACGAGGCTTTCCTTCCCTGTTGATATATGGATGAATCAACGTCGATATATATTCTTGTTTAAATAAATTACTGTCCTCTATATGTAATAGGCGCTTGAGCATCTTTTTTGATTTCAGTCAGTAAAGTGGACATTCAGAAAATATTAAGATACAGCACACCTCTTTTCTAAAAAAGTACTGGTGTTAACCGCCAATTCCTGTGCTGATAATCCAACGGACAAGATCAGCAAGTAATTCAGGACAGTAGTGTGATACAACAAGTATGGCTCCTATCATAACTATGACATGAGTAGTTAATTTTGAGGAAGGCATATTAATATTAACTTCCACATTATTGTTGTTGCCATTCACATTGACAACAGGTTTGTCCGCTTTTTTCACGAACTCACCTCCTTTGTTATTATTGGCCCTTATCATTTTTTGATAAAGGGACTTCCCATTCGCCAATAACAAAGGAACCTTCAGCCGTATATCACTTTTTCACACCAGTACAAATCCGACTTCCCAATTTTTTGTTCAGTCTTATATTTTCTCGACAATAAAGCATCTAATTCAGTTACTACTTAAAGCACACAACGACACTCTGTCTAGAGTTGTTGGTGTTTCGGTATATGATGAATGTAGTATGAAGCATATGCCGAAAACAAAATACATTATGACTATTAACATAATGCCGCTCGCAAACCTGCGAACCAAACGAAGTCTAATCTGACTGTACATACTGGTAAAATAGTATATCATAACGCTATATTTTTTCAATATATATTTATGTGTAAAAACTCAAAAGCACAAATTATTTTACATAATTCGGCACATTGGTGTTGATCTTTCCTTTTATGTACAATAGAGATGCAAAAAACAAGGAGGTAAAACACTATGCAAAAATCATTATTCGAACAGGTATGCGGGACATATACACAGATTGGTGATTATTTATTACCGAATCTTCTAATTACACAAGAGCAAAAGGAAATCGGTAATGGGAGCAGCGCTATCGCAGGCATTTAAAACAAAATCAAAAGATTATATACTACAATATTTTCACTGCTGGAAAACTGAACGAGCATTTAGCGGAAGTCGATTTTCAAGCCAAAAATATGTTTCAAAGTCTTGTAAAATCCCTTGCGAAACAAGAAAATGTGACGAAAAAAACGAAGGCAAAAAACTATTGAGTGGGTTCAGAAAATGAATAACATACGAAATCGTGCGACAGAAATCGTAAACAACGAAGTGATTTTCAAATAAAGGAATACAGGCTACGGAGGAGTTAATACTCTCCGCAGCCTGTATTTTTTCTTGTATTCAATTCGTTATATGATCTTAGCCTACAAATAAAAAATTAAGAGAAAAAACAATAAAAAACAAATAATTTTTTAACGAATTAAGGCATAACAAAAAGGCCGCCATAAAAATTTCAGCCAATAGTAAGTATATTTAAAATGATCTATGAGGGTTGACTTTTTATCTTACTGTAATATATACGCAAAAACTTGTTAGCTCCCGCAGTCATATAGACATAATAAGGCTTACCTTCTGAACGCTTTTTATCTAAAAATTGATATACAGCATCGTCTTCTGGTGAAGTTTGCAACAACACGGACATAACCATAAATAATGTTTTTCTTAATATTGGTGAACCATGCTTGGTTGTACGGTTATGTAACGTCTCAAAGCTACCTGATTGATTTACCGAAGGGTCAACACCAGCAAAAGCTGATAGAGCATTTCGCTTTTTAAATCGAGTAACATCCCCAATTTCAGCAATTAACTGTGGCCCCAGTGATTTACCAACACCATGCATTGATAGTACAATTTCGTATTTTGGAAGCATTGAAGCAAGCTTGTCCATTTCAATACGAATAAGTTGAACAGAGCGTGATATGGCATTTAATTGTTCAACAGCTGAGTGAATTATTAGCTTAAATGTTTCATTTTTAGGAGCCGTTGTTACAGCAACTTTAGACAGTGAATATACTTCTTCAGGAGTATTTAACGAAAAATAATAGTCGTTTTTATTGCACCAGGAAAGATACTTCTTTGAAAATTCTTTAAGGCTGTACTTCCTGACACAGTCTGCGTTCCAAAATCTTTCGACAAACTGTACCCATTTTTGAGTTCCATCTTTCTCTTTGGTCCACTTGAAAAAATACGATTTATTCCTGGAAAGAATTGGTCTAATAACGCTATTAGGTTGTTCTTGTGCATAGTTTTTGTTTTAGTAAATAAATCGTATTGGCGGTTAAGAATCTTAAGTTGTTCTCTAATAGAATTTTCTTCTGTATGAGGGCGTATTTCGGCACAGTTAGTCAAACAATACTGCGCTATTTTAATTGAATCAGTCTTATCAGACTTAACACTTCTCAGAGAATTGTTATTAAAGTTTTTAATAAGTTTGGGGTTTACCGGTGTTACACTAACTCCATTCTCACTAAAAAAAGAAAGTATTGGTAAATGATATTTTCCAGTTGATTCAAGAACAACTTTTGTATCGCCATCTAGTTCTTTTATTGTTTTTACAAGCTACATAAGTTCTGTAGAAGTGTGATGTAAATTGAATGGATAAACTATCACTTCTCCATAAGGCCTCAGAATAGTTACAACACTTTCATTTTTTGAGACATCAATTCCAACTGCATTATTCAAATTGATTTCCTCCTAAATTTAAATTTGCGACCCATTCATACCCATTTATATATTCAAGTTGTCTGATTACACGAACGCTTTTTGGTTCTACCTGCATTAACCGAACTGTTGTAAATGAGAGAATGGCTGACAGGCTAAGATACGGACATTAAATCCAGCGAGCAGATCGTCAGGCACATTTGTACCTCTCATTTTACAACTTGGGTATGTGAGAGTAAAACATATCTGGCTGATGTGATTTGCTCTAATTGTATTGTAACAGCGAGCAGGCCATTTGTACTCCCAAGGTCGCAAAACGGTAAGTTGTTAGGGGATACCCTAATACCCTTTCAAAAAATGCAACTCCACAAATATAGATCTACATTTAAATTTAAATTAAGAAGAACAAGGATTTTGTTCGCAGTTATAGAGTTAATTTACTGTTATGTAATCTTATAAAATAATATATTTACTTTTTGTTTTTTCGTGAAAATACGTTATAAGCACTTATTCCAATAGCGATTGCAATAATAAGACCAAGATATGGGTGCATAAAAGATTACCTCCTGTTTTTATTTTTAATAATTCAATATAAAGTTTACATTAAAAAAATGTACTATATCAACATTCTTATGAAAAGATTAGATACTATTATTGCATTATTTTCTTCCATTTTCTAATTTTTGTGCGGAATGTTCCAAAAGGAGCTACAGTATTAACGTGTATAAATTTATAAACTTCCCAAACTGCTGATTTGGTGGCACCATCTGCCCATTTTCTTCTATGAGGAGTAAAAAGGTCTTCATCTGACATAGAATCAATCATTTCGTAAATCTTTTCTATATTGGTGTCTAACATTACTCTTAGCTCTTGAATTGACTTCATAGCATAAGTATCAGTAAACCACTGATATAATGCTCCAAGTTGATTCCATTTAAACTGATCAGAAGGTGTATTAACTTCTAATCCATTTTTTTCATCTTGTTCCCACTTTAAGACAAGAGTTGTCCAACCAACTTGATATGCCAAATTTTCAGCTGGAGTACGATCAACCTCTTCTGCACGAGAATCTTTCATATCTTCGGGAATGCCATCAAATTCAGCAATATATTTCGTATAGTTTTTCTTGATTTCATCTTTTAATTCTTGTTTACTAGTATATGTTCTCATATATTACCTCGATTTAATATTTGTAACGATATTTCGTATTTCTCTAAACAATAATTTTTGCATAGTATAACATAGACTTATAACTAATTCCATAAAGGAGATATGCCTATTTATAGGTATGTCTCCTTTATCATTATCATAATTATTTTGCTAAATATTTTAATATGGAATTTCATTTTTATTGAACTTCATAATAACAATACCACCATTAT
>JAHHTS010000134.1 GCA_020024475.1 Oscillospiraceae bacterium | reverse complement strand
AAAATAATTCAGTGATTACCAACTTTAATGATACTTTCTTATCCCGAACTCACGTTCTTTATGTAAATCAGAACATATAACAAAAAATAAAACCAGAAGCAAAATAATCGCAAGCAATATGATTAAGGCGAACATATGGAAAGATAAATTCCGTGCTTCCTCCATGTTCTGTTCCTTCTGAGCAAATATCATCTGTGCTTGTTCGTCGAGGTTGTTTATCAACTGTGAAAGTTTTTGATTCAATGTACGGTTTTGGATACGAATACTATCTATATAAGTTTCCATTTCTGTTGCCTGTGTCTGCTGCAAGGCAATCAGACTGTCACTGAATGCATAAAGTTCATGAGCGGATGGTAAGACTTGTATAGTTCTTTTGCCACCGAAGATGCCGGCTATACCTTCTTTTTTCTGCGTTATAGTGCTGACATGGGTTACCCTCTTCGCTACTTCAGGCAGACGGTTCACCAGCAAACTGTCAGCTTGATAATGTTGTTCAAACATTTTTATAATATGCAACAGGTGCATCTCCTTCACAGCAAGCAAAGTACGAAGACTGTCTATTTGTTCTGGACGTACATATTCATGACAATGATTTTTCAGTACATTCAATAAACTATCAGTCTGTAGCCGACGGGTGTGATAGCGCAAACAGTCTTCCTCATTCCAGCCTAATACACCTTCGCCCTGCATTGCAAGTCCAGTGATGCGACGATGAGCTATGTTGATGTCACGACGTACTGTCCGAAGTTTTGATGTTTCCATTCCTATTTCGCGCATACGTTGTCGCTCATGCACCAGTACAATAACCATACTGCATATAACCGCCATAAGAATAATATGACCCGAGAATATTTTATATCGGAGATTCATGCCTATTATATTTATAATTTGCTTAATTGCAAAGGTAAGGATTAAATACCGAAATAGAAAATGAGACAAAACCAAACCAACTAATAAAAATTTAGCTGACTACATACGACACCACCAAAAGCACAAAACAGAAGACAGCCTATATTATATAATAGGCTGGTTAATAAACTACAATTGAGAATAGATACCATAGTATGATGTGCGGAAGTCAATCCTATTATGATGGAAGGTGAATTTGCATTGAAAACAGATACCCGCAAAACGAAAACGGATGATGGATATAAAGGTCTTCTGAAATTTGGAGCAATGAGTTTACTTCACTGAATATCAGCATATAACAACCCGTAGTGTCAAGTAAGAAATCTGTAAAAAAGTAGGAGATAATACACTTATGATTAGTGTTTATCTCCTAATAAATGTTTATATTGTATCTTCAAAAAAGATTCTTTAGACAGTGAAAGATTCGCTAACGATACCCACAACATCAATAACCGGATGAATTGAGAAACGAATTTTGTTTTCGTCTGTATGAAAAGTCGTAGATATTATAACCTGTTTGTAGCGTTCTGATGACGTTTCACTATCCAAATATTGATTACGGTAGTTCGCGAGTCTATTAACTTGGAAGTCATTCAGTAAATCATCCTTGCTATCAAAGTACTTGATAGTCATAATGATGTCCTGATTTTTTTTGAAGACACTATATAAGTTGAATAAATTATACCTAAATTATAGCAGATACGACTTCAATGGCAAGCCACTTTACTGTACCTGCAATCTTGTTTTTCAACTTCTAATTTATTCATTGCAATTGAGATTTAATTACTTTTGGAAGCACAAAGCTACAACTAGTACTCTATCCTTACATTACGCACTAGCTAAAGCCTTAGAATTCGCATTACTTAACATTGTAATTCTGTTTTAATCGTATATTTACATATTCAACTACTTCCTTATGACAGGAACAACTAAAAACATATTTTTTATTGCTGGTACGAATAAAAATTAAATTACTCAAATCTGTTGCATACATGGTATAATTACCTAAACTATCACTTTTAAAGAGACCTAAATATCCAAAGAGGCCTCCACTTCCAAATCTTCGTATAGAGTTTTCAATATCAGATTTTGAAATTATTCTAGCTTCAATTACTTCACCCATAGGAATTTTTAATGAACCAAATAGTCTACTAACCATTATATTTTCATCATTGACCTTCAATCGTATTGGCATATACCCCAATCCAATTATAATTGTAGCTAAGAAAATTATTCTAAGCAAGTATTTTAACCACAATATCCCCAACGGCCATATTTTTGTTTCCAAATAAAAGCCGAATCCCAAAATGACGGCCAAAGTTACAATAGTTATTGCCAAAACCTCGTTATTCCAATTAAATAAAACGGAAATGTTATTATTTTCTAAGCCCATAATATCCTTCTAGTTGAATTTTTAAAATATTTCTAGCCGTTTCCGATGCAGAAGGAGAAATTGCAAACTCTTTCTCGATTAAATCCATAAATAAATTTGTTTGCTTATCAATCATTTCCCTATAAAAAACATCACTACCAATTATACCATTGTTTTCGGTCCAGATTCTTAACACAGGTTCATTAACTCTAATCATTTCACGACTTTGACGACTTGTCTCAGAATTAACATATACTGTATCATTAACAGCAACACCAATTTCATAGACAACAAGAGCATCAGCCCCTACTGTAACCCCAGCGGCAGCAGCATATATTACAGCAGCTCCCATATAAAATACCGCGCCAGCAACCACTGCAACAGGGATTCCTGCAACAGCACGAGTTGTAGAGTTATAACCATCTATGTTTTCAATTAAATGCATGAATGCCTCATAATCGTCCTCGGTTTTAAACATAGCCCGAATATTCTCAGGTTTGTTATACTCATTAATAATACCAATATATCCTCTTTCAGAACACTAATTCAAAAAAGTCTCGATATCTTTAGTTTCAACCGCGTTTAAAATATCATCATCAGCAAATGCTAACAATAACTTACGCTCCGCTTCGTGAAGTACTACATTAAAATGCATTTCATTTTCGGCAATATATTCATCAGGATTCTTCGCGAATCGCCTTGCATCTTTTTTATTTGCCATAATGGTATTGATAATTTGATGTATAGTTTGCAATTTGTGAAGAAATTCCTCAGATAAATTACTTTCATTGATATCAAACAATGAACGACTATTAGGAAGATTTTCTGCGTGTGTACCATAATAACTATCATCGAAATTATAGCCATCTGTACATGAAGGAACTAAAACTCCTGCAGCAACAACAGCTGTTACAGATTTAATTACGAATGGATTAGGTGCTTTCATAAAGTTTACATATTTATTTGTTTATTTTTAATGAGGTATTTCTTATCGAATGCCTAAAAATAATTCCTGGTAACTCTTTTTCAAGAAGTTTTTTAATAATGTCTATATTATCTTCATCATGTACTAGTTCAATACAATACTGACACTCATGCGGAAACTCTTTTTTTTCTATTTTCCTCATATCTGCAACCTTATCATAAATAACAGCAGGTCCATCAACATATAACCAAAACTTAAACAAATCAGAAAATTGACTATAGTATAGATCTGAAATAGAGCTGTCATCACTTATCTTTCCTAACTTAAGATATTTATTATATTCTACAGTAAGCCCACAACAAGCAAGCATTTGAGAATAAGGGTTAATTGCAATATTATCGAAAATATGTTTACAGGGCTTATGCGTCTCAAAATTTTCTATGAGAAATGATTTTGCCCCTTCATATGCACACTCATCAGTACTGAATCTCATCCACGAGGCATCAATCAAGAACAACACACCTTCATTTATCAATGAAGACAAAAAGGGATGATTCTTAACAACCTCAGAAGTAAAATCAGCATTTGGTGGTGACTCTACCGAAATAGCCATAGACCTAATACCAAGATCATAAGCTGCCTTGAATCCATTCACTACATACTCAAAAGGCACATATTCCTGATGGTTGTCCCCAGTACTAATATTTAATTCTGTCAAACCAGCATCAACAAGAGGTCGCATTTTTTTATGGCTACTTCATACGAAGTTGCCCAAAAACCATTAGTCACAACGCGAGTCATCAAGCCATAGGACTTAGCACGTGATATCATCAAAGGAATATCCTTCGCAACCAAAAAACACTCGCCACCAGTCAAAACCATAATTTTTAGAGAAGGAAAAGACTCAACCGCTTCGTCAATATATTGCAAAATCTTATCTGTTTCCAAGATTTGTTCTACCTTAGGTGTACACCTAAAGCAACATTCCTTACAAGCAGCCGTACATTTATAAGTCGGTGCTATTGTCAAAATACTAGGAGCAGAATTTACATAATTTCTTAAATCCATCATTTTTAATTATTTTTCACACTACAATCCCCTTAAAATTAAAGATTTGCCTTTGAAGCAATTGAAATATTGTCTTTTATAAGCATTTGTAAAAGTTTGCACGATGTAGTTTAAACGGTCAAAAAGCAGTACCTCAGTATAAAGAAATAGAGAATACTAAAGATGACGCCATTCAAATACAAATGTACAATCATTATCAGCTATTGCCTTGTTGCCATACTCTTACAGACAAAACATGCCTAAAAAATCTGTTTGAGAAGACTAATTTCAACAATGTCAAAAGCTCAATTCTTCACTTTCCTCAGGGTATTTAATTTATTTCGATTTTAGATTTTAATGGGATACTAATTAAACATCATAAGCAAAACTATGCTTTTTACATGAAATATGCAAATAATATCGTTTTTTTTTACTATTAAGATTGCAACCCCTAAATAAATAGTTCATTAAAGCCATTCACTACTGTCCCGTAAAAGAGGATAAATAGTTCTTTGAAATTGTTGAAATGTAGTCAATTACACGGTTTTTTGAAATGAAACGGACTTGATTTTGCAACTTTGCAATCTAATACAAATGGCTGCTATGTTCCAAGAGAAATACGTATTCTCTCAATTAACCGCTTTTCTGAACAGGACTCAGTTCAACAACTATGTTAGCAAGTATGATGGCAACCGATATGTGAAACATTTCACTTGCTGGAATCAGATGCTCGCAATGATGTTTGGATAACTGAGTAACCGTGAGAGCCTACGAAACTTAATCGTTGCTTTCGAAGCGCATATGGCCAATCAATATCATCTTGGGTTAGGTCGTGAACCGATAGCCAAGACAAATCTTGCGACAGCCAACCAGAACCGTGATTACAGAATTTTTGAGGAATTTGCATTCTATACCTGAGTTCGGGATAAGTTTAGAATAATGTCAGTTGTTTCGAATCCTCAA
>JAHHTS010000133.1 GCA_020024475.1 Oscillospiraceae bacterium | reverse complement strand
CAGAAAAGAAGTATAAAAAAGATACAAAAATGAACTTTTGAAAAATAATATTAAATAGTGCAAAAAAATAAAAGACGTTGATGATTCAACTGCTCAAAAAGGAAAACAAGTTTTAAACACAACTAAAACTGTAAAGGTAGCAGGCGCTGAAGCTAATAACTTCAGAAAAGTCATTATGGAAAATGTCACAGAAAATAAATAAGTTAAAAAGATAATGTAATAATAGTATACATTATTATGCAGTTAAATTAAAAACATGGTAAAGGAGAAACTAATATGGCATATCAAATCAAGAATTTTGTTGATAACGCAAATGTTAAGGTTATTAATGAAAAAGGACCATTTAAGGTTGTGGAATATCAGAAAGATCTCAGTGTTTCACCAAATTATGCAAGTATGGCATACTTTTCACAAGAAATGAATGTTCGAAAAAGACAAGTAGTATGCGATGTCTCAAAAGGAAATATTGTAACACAGAAAGGTGCAATGCAGTGGACAATAGGTAAAGTAGATGCAACAACAGGATTAAAAGGTGTTGGTGACTTTATGAAAAAAGCTATGAGAAGTACTGTTACAAATGAATCAACTATCAAACCTGAATACAAAGGTAATGGCTTATTGGTATTGGAGCCATCATATAAACATATTCTTTTGGTTAATCCAAATGAAATGTTTAACGGACAGATGGTTATAGATGACGGATTATTCTTAGCTTGTGAAGGAACACTCACTCATTCTGTTATTGCAAGAACTAATTTAAGTTCGGCACTGGCAGGAGGAGAAGGCTTGTTTAATCTTGCATTATCGGGGAATGGTATTGTTGCTTTGGAATCAGTTGTACCTATAGAAGAACTTATTCAGATTTACCTTGATAATGATGAGATACGCATCGACGGACCATACGCACTTGCTTGGTCATCATCACTTGATTTTCGTGTAGAAAGAAGTGGTAAAACTTTGTTGGGCTCAGCTGCATCAGGAGAAGGACTTGTAAATGTATACCGAGGCACAGGTACAGTTTTAATGTCACCAATTTCAAACAATGTAAAATTCGGTGCAGGCTCAATGTCATCGTTCTAAAACAAAAGCAACCTTCTTACAAAATTAATATATTTAGTAAAAACAGACAATGAAAAATGAACCCCTTATGGTAGAATTAAAAAAACTACCATAGGGGTATTTTTATGTTAAGAGTGTATCTACACATAAGTTTTTATGAACAGAAAATAGTTAAACTAAAAGAAAAAGGTTTAATACAAAGCAAAGTGCAGACAAAATAGATTTTAATAAAGAGCCAGTAAAAAACTTATTCCATATATACTGAGAAACTCAAAGTAAAATTGAAGCCGTTGTTGTAATATGATGAAAAGGTGAATTTATTAAAAAATGGAAGATGAGCTTATGAGTGAGTTTTTTTGCTAATCGAAAGAAAGTGATGAAAAGCGTAAAATTTTAAGTTATTTATAGTCATAAAAAATTGCTCAATAAGTGTGTTCCGCAGAGATTTGAATATATCAAGAAGTGGATAACAGATACTTCATATATGCAAATTGCTAAAGGAATATTGTAATTATCTATTATCAAAGATATCTATGATAAAAGTATTGTTATTACATAATAGAAATAGAGCAAAATGCAAGTTTTGTTTTAAATACAATAATAGCATAAAATAAAAAGCCACTGCAGAGTTGCGTCTACACAGTGACCGAAGCTTTCAATACACTTACCCTCGGTATTTTAAGCTAACATAAACTATGATATTACACCTTTAATATCAAGGCAAGGTAACACATACAGCAATGCTTCAAATGAAAAATTTTTTCAACACTAAATGGGTACAGATTAAAACTTTTAACTAAGCTAGAAAGGCTATAAATGACTATATATATTTTTACAACAGTAAGTAAATAAAGCTAAAAAAACTGACTTCGCCAGAAAAACGAAGTCAGCTCACTGCTAAAATTTGATATTTCTATTACTATGAGTTTTTTTGTAATGTCAGTACAAATTTAAACAGTACAATAAACAAAAAGGCTTTTGATATATTTAGTTTTTATGAAATCGTGAAAGAAATTCAATCATTCTTGGATTTGTAGGGTGATTAAACACTTCATCAGGAGTGCCTTCTTCACCTATAACACCATTAGACATAAACACTACATGGTTACTTACATCACGAGCAAATGCCATTTCGTGAGTAACAACAATCATTGTCATACCTTCGTTTGCAAGTGATTGCATAACTGAAAGAACTTCTCCTACCATTTCAGGGTCGAGAGCAGATGTAGGTTCGTCAAAAAGAAGAACTTCCGGGTCCATAGCTAATGCACGAGCTATTGCAACACGTTGTTTTTGGCCACCAGAAAGCTGGCGAGGTTTTGCGTTGATGTATGGAGCCATGCCTACTTTTTCTAGGTATTTCATAGCATTTTCTCTTGCTTTTTCTTTACTGCGTTTAAGAACTTTTACCTGTCCAACAATGCAGTTATTAAGAACTGTCATGTTGTTAAAGAGATTGAATGACTGAAAAACCATGCCTACACGAGAACGATATTTAGCAGCTTGATTGCTGTGTTTTGTAATATCTTCACCGTGAAAAAGAATTTCACCGCCTGTTGGCGTTTCAAGTAAGTTTATACAACGAAGCAATGTTGATTTACCAGAACCTGATGAACCGATAATACTTGTAACATCTCCAGGTCTAACAGTAAAATCAATATCCTTTAAAACATCATGTTGACCAAATGATTTGGAAAGATGTTTGATTTCTAATATTGCATTTTCACTCATTTTAATCATTTTCCTTTCCAATTGTTTTTACTTTTGTTCCTTCAAGTTTTTCTTTTGCTTGTATATATACAGCTTCTTTGCTGTGTTCGTCAGAAGGACTACCTGTTACAGGATAATTATATGTGCCAGCAGAGCCAACAATTTGGTCAGAGTTTACAAGTTTGTAGTTAGTGCTACCGTCCATAACCCTTTCCAAGAAGCGAATTATAATAGAACTTATAATGGTCATAGAGAAATATGCAACCATTTCTATAGCTGCAGAAGGGAAGTACATATATGTTGCCCCAACTGCGGCACGGTGAACAGAGAACAATTCACCAAAACCTATTATAAACATAACAGATGTATCTTTAATGTTTATAATAAGGTTATTACCTATTTGTGGGAGCAAAACACGGAAAGCCTGTGGAATTATTACATAAAGCATAGTTTGAAAATGCGTCATACCAAGAGCTTTTGCACCTTCAGTTTGTCCTGGATCCACTGAAAGAAAACCACCACGAACAGATTCAGCCATATAGGCACCTGTGTTTATAGAAACAATAAGCAGTGATGCGTTAAATATATTATCAAAACGCATTGCATTGCCTGTGAAATATGGAAGACCGTAGTAGATGAAAACAGCCTGAAGAATCATAGGAGTGCCACGGAAAACCTCAACATAAATGCGAATTATAACACGAATGAGTTTGAGAAAAAAGCGTTTTATAATATTATCATTTTTAGAATATGGAATTGTCTGCAAGATGCCGCAAATAAAACCTATTACACAACCTATAAAAGTGGCATATAAAGCAAGCTTAAAAGTATTGGCCATACCAGCTAAATACTGCTGACCATAGCGTGCCCAGGTAACTGAAATATCAGCACCTAGTTGTGCGCACTGCTGAATAAAAACCTGAAACATATAATCTAATCCTTTTCTGACAAAATTTCATAATGATGAATTTATTAACATATTGAAAAAGGAGAGGTACATTTGCGTCCTCTCCTTTGGTTATTAAAGTATTGACGCTTATTCGCTAAGTGGCTGAATAGAAATAGCTTGATCCATCATAGCACTAAAGTCATCAGCAGTCATTTGGCTGAGAACTTTATCCATAGCTTCTTTTAAAACAGTATTTCCTTTTGAAACAGAAATGCCTATGTTAACATTTTCTGCACGAACAGCATCATCAAACTGGAAGTCGCCATCTGTGCCTGAAAAATCAAGTATTTTCATGTTTGGATAAGCAGAAATTGCACCTTTTGCAGTAGGAACATCTGTACAGATAAAGTCAACAACACCAGTTGAAAGAGCCATAAGCATAGCAGGTGCGCTTTCTGAAGGTGTCTGAATCTGTGCATCAGGTATCTGTGGCAAACATTGGTCATACCAAATGGTTGATTCCTGTGATGTACATTTACCACCTGCAAGGTCTTGGATAGAAGTTGCATTTGCATAAGGACTGTCATTTGTTGTTACGCAAACCATTGAAGCGTAATAGTAAGGACCGGCAAAATCCACTTGCTGTGAGCGTTCTTTAGTCATAGACTGCCCTGCGATAGCTGCATCATAAGTGCCTGTCTGAACACCAGGAACAAGAGAACCCCAGTCAGACTGGATAACTTCAAGTTGCCAATCATTTGCTTCACATATTTTTTTTGCAATCATAATATCGTAGCCATTTGCATAGCCACCTTCAACATTGGATACTGGAACAGCACCATTTGAATCGTCTGTTTGAAGCCAGTTGTAAGGAGCGTATCCACATTCCATAGCGATGGTGAGAACACCGTCTTCTACACCTGATTTAACTTCTTTGTTACCAGAGTCTGTTGAGTTACCACCACAAGCTGTGAGTGATACTGCAAGAATTGCAGCAGAGATGAGGGCTAAAAATCTTTTTTTCATTGTTTTTCTTCCTTTCGAAATTGTTTTATCGCGGGAAGCAGAGGCTTGCTACTTTTTAGCTGAAGGCAACAAAAAAACCATGTACCTTTCAGCAATGGAAAAGTATCATGGCAAACGAAAAGAATCTACATTAAAATATAAAATATAATTCTCATATGTCGTCAATGGATAGCACTCCACATTGCTGTGACAGTCTGCCGGATGTTATCCGTCAGCCCAGATATTTCACTACTGTTCTAGTAAAAATCTTCGGCGAAAAACCCTTTCACTCACAGCGTGAACAGTCGTATTCTGTAAGTTACTGATGATTTTCGCTCCTCTACCATTGTTCGGGGTTTATTTCCGAAACAATCTTTATGCGATTATGTTTGTATGATAACACCGCTTTTTGTTGATGTCAACCAATTTATAAAAAAATGTAATTTGTGCCAAAAAAAACTATAAATATTCGCTTAATTTGTAAAATTGTACATTTATTTTAAACGTTTTTTGAAAAATAATTATTTTAAAATAAAATTCATTAAACTTTTTATAAATTTAACTTTTATTAAAAGTTTAACTTGTAT
>JAHHTS010000132.1 GCA_020024475.1 Oscillospiraceae bacterium | reverse complement strand
TGGACCATAGTCAATAATTTGGACACGAAAGTAAGAAAATTAAGTAAGAGAAAAAGATTTTTCAAACTGAATAGGAGTTAAAAAATTAATAGCAGAATGGATACGATTTCTGTTATAGAAACCCTCTATGTAATCAAACAAATGTATTTTAGCATCATCAAAATCTAAGTAGTGTCTAAGATAGACTTCTTCTTTTTTTAAAGAGGCATGAAAAGATTCCATAGGAGCATTATCAAAAGGACAACCTTTTTTACTATAAGAAAGTTTCATATTAAAACTGATAGCTAAAGATATATAGTCATTTGAAGTATATTGACAACCTCTATCACTATGCAGGATAACGCCACTAGGATAATTTTGATTAAAGCAAGCGTTTTTAAGGGCAGATATAACAAGATGTTTATCCATTTTCTTAGCATAAGAAAAACCAACAATTTTTCTAGTACAAACATCTAAAACACTAGCCAAATAAGTCCAACCATTTTTAATAGTATGGATATAAGTAATATCAGACAACCATATTTGATTAGGTTTATTGGCTGTAAATTTTTGTTCTACAAGATTTTCATAAGAAATAGTAGAGTTAAGTTTTTGTTTATAGTGTTTAAACTTTTTTATTGTAATAGAATGTATATTAAGTTGTTTCATTAATTTTGATACACGATTAACACTTATTTTAGTATAACGTTGCTTATGTAATATGTATCTGATTTTAGAACAACCATATCTATTTTTACTATCAATATATATTTTATATATTAAAGATTTAAGTTTGTTATTTTCATTGACTCTGTTTGATGGTTTACGGTTAATGTTATCATAGTAAGTACTTCTGGCTATCTTCAATACTTTGCATAAAAGTTTTATATTATGATTATTAGATAATCTTTTTATAACAGCTACTTTTTTCTTTATTCCTTTGTGAAGATAGCCATTGCTTTTTTTAATATGATATTTTCTTCCTCTAAAAGAGCAAGTTTCTTTTGGAGTTTTTTAATTTCAGCAACAGTTAAAGTCTCTGAATCTGAAACTTTAATCTCAGTATATTTTTTAATCCATTTATGTAGTGTTGATGAACTCATACCATACTCTCTTGTAATCTCACTACTTGATTTACCTGATTTATATAGATTTACTATGCTTTGTTTAAATTCTTCACTATATTTTTGATTTTCCATTTTATACACCTCGTTTATTTTAATTATTTTTATTTTAATCTATTCGCTTTTTTGTGTCCATTTTTTTAGTATATATCCAGGTAACAGCATTCACAACAAGATACGGTGACGGAACATATGTGAAAGATTTTCCAGATATAAACGGATAGAGATACTGAATTTTTAAGCCATAATACTGGTCGATAATATCATCCTTATACAAGGCAGATAACTGCTCCTTATATGTTTCCTTTTCAATAGAGAGTAAACTCGGCACCTTTGTATCAGACAAAACCTTCATTAACATCTGTTGTAATGCCGACTCTGGAATTGTATCTTGTGCTTCCTTACTGAATCCGAGAAATACAAGAAAAGTGAATTCTTCTAACCGTTCGCAGTTAACACCCATTTTTTCATAAAAAACTTTTTTCATATCCAATTCATTATTCTGGAAAGTAAAAAAGTAATGGTACCTGAATAATTTTTGAAGAAAAACACCTTGAACAGGAAACTGCTGAAGTGCCGATATCATCATAAATATTTCAGGATATTCTCCACTTTCTTCCGCTGCCGTCAGCCCACTATGCCAATAATTTCTAACCAGTGTAATGGTATCGTCAAATGTTTTTGAATCTAAATCCTCTTTTGCTTCTTCGTTATCATAAACTATTGAATAAGCTACAAATGCTTCAATCTCCCAAGGCATGATATTTTCATTTATAGCTTTTCTCATATCAACCATCGAACATGTCATTATCCTACTTGAATACTTTTGACAAGCCAATAGCTTACTATCTAGTGTATATTTTTTAAGGACTCTCAAGAACTCTAAGTCATTATGAACCAGATTTTCTTCCATCAACCACCGTCCTCCATTTCATTAAATGTTTTAGTTCATCTCAAAACTACTTAATTTCAGTCAAGCCAAACGGCTCTTTATCATATAGTCCTGCCGATATTTTGAATTTTCCTTTCAACGCTCGTTCTAACAATTCTGATATATTAGCACGTTCTGGATTTATCTGAAGTAGCATATCTCGGCTAATTTTTAACCTAACTACATTTATCTCTCGATTATTTCCATATGCCCTATCGTAATAACGTAGAAAGCCTGTAAGATTAATAAATTCAATGTTTTTCGACTCATCTGAACAAATAATCCTTGCTGCTGAGCGCAATAAGAGAGTCTGAAGTAAATGCATCCTTACTCTTTTTGCGTGGGTTTTATCTAATTCTTTGGCTACAACCTCTCCACTTTCCTCATCGTATACAAATCTATCTATCACACAAATCTCATCCGAATTTGGTATTCTGTATCTGTACGAAAGGGTTTTTGTTTTTTCATCATACTCAGAAATCACACTGGTTGAGTCATATCTTTCCTGCCTATATAAAATATCAAGCGTAAAATAATCGTTCGCTAAAACTGCATTAAAGAAACTGATAATTTGCTTTTTGTCACCTTTAGCATACATGGATTTCATTTCATCCACTGACTCATGATTCTTCCTCTGTTGTTCCTCAAATTGAGCACGCATTCTGTTAACTCTTTTTTGATAATACTGCTCATATTCTTGCTGCAACACCTTGGCTTCTTTGCATTTCTCTTCTAATTCTCTTTTTGCCTTATCGGAGAATATTGATTTACATTTCAACCAGAATGTTACCTTTGAATCCTTCTCAGCATCACGTTTGCTCGTATCTCTTGGTTCTTTAAACTTACTCCAATCTTTAAGGCTCTCATAGTACTCCTCTGCATTAAGAATGCACAGGTCATCGACATGGAGTCTTCTATAATAATTTCTCTGTATTCTTAATTTTTCATTTTGTTCCGATACAATTTCATCGTAATTTCTGTCATCCATGTCCTGACACCTCCTGTTATCTATTCCACTGCCAAGTCTGCCCCTTAGTATCGAGTGGCTTGAACTGCGGTCGTCGCTGTTATCTATTCCACTGCCACAACCTATGACATCTAATCCACAGCCTAAACCCTACCACCCATTTTCCGGTTCTCGACAAAATCGTTCAGTGGATATGTTTCCATATAAGAAAACCGAGCTTTTCGCAAGGATGCTCTAATGGCACTCACCTCGCAAAAAGCCTGGAAATACGCCACTTTTTGGCCCTTATTTATCTTTTCTTGACAGCAAACATAGCGTCTCCACATGATTTGTATGAGGAAACATATCAACAGGTTGGATTTTTTTAACACTATATCCGTTTTGTGTTAAATATTTTAAATCTCTCTCTTGTGTTTCAACATTACAAGAAATGTAAACTATTTTTTTAGGAGATAAAGTTACAGCTGAAGATAAAAATCTTTCATCACTACCAGCTCTAGGTGGATCCATAAATAAAACATCTATTTTTTCACCTTGACTAGCCATATCTTCCATAAAATCACTAGCATCAGCATTAAAAAATCTAACATTAGTTATTTTATTTCTTTTAGCATTAAATATAGCATCTTTTATAGCATCTTTATTAACTTCTACACCAATAACTTTTTTAGCTTTTTTAGATGCAATTAACCCTATTGTTCCTATACCACAATAAGTATCAATAACAACTTCATTCCCAGTAAGCTCTGCTAAGTTAATAGCTTTACTGTATAAAACCTCTGTTTGTGTTGGATTAATTTGATAAAATGATTTTGCAGAGATTCTAAATCTACACCCACATAAAACGTCTTCAATATATCCATTACCATATAAAACCGTTTCTCTTTCTCCTAATACTAAACTTGTTTCATAAGGATTTATATTCATAACAATTGTAGTTATTTCTGGATGTTTTTTTAAAAGTGCTTTAATAAAATTTTTCCTTGCAGGGAAAATAGGAGAAGCAATAACTAAAACAACCATAATTTCATTAGTAGAAAATCCTCTTTTAACTAAAACGTGCCTTAAAAAACCTCTACCACTAAACTCATCATAAGCTTGCAATTTAAAACTTTTTAAAAGTTCACGAATAGATACAATAATTTCATCAGCTTTTTTATCCTCTATCATACAATGATCAACTGGTACTATTTTATGTGAACTTGATTGGTAAACCCCAGATATAATTTGTTTATTCTTAGTCATACCAAAAGCTGCTTGAACTTTATTTCTATAGTGATATGGGAAATACATTCCTTTTATCAGTTCAACATTACCAAACTTTTTAAGTAATCTTTCAACTTTTATTTGTTTCCATTTTAATTGTTCTTCATAAGTCATATTTTGTAATTGACAACCTCCACACTTTTTATAGAGTGGACAAGACTTTGTATAATCTAATTTTGACATAAAAACTCCTTTATATTAATCCTAATTGTTTCATTGATGAAAATTTTCTACCAGACACAATAATATGATCCATTAAATTAACATCTATTGCTTGTAAAAACTTTTTCAAATCCATAGTTGACGCAAAATCAGAAGATGATGGCTGTGTGTCAGAAAATGGATGATTATGAGAAATAATTATATTAGTAGCATTATATTTAATAATTTTTGAGGCAAGTTCTCTTTTATTGATGTTTACATTATTTACTTGCCCTTTAGCTAACCTATCACAAGTAATCATTCTTAAATTATCGTCTAAATACATTATAAATGCCTGTTCTTGATTGTATCCTATATATTTATTTATTAAAAATCCTGCTATCTTACTTATGTTATCAAAGACTTCTTGTTTTGCAACATTTTCTTGTTCTATCCAATATCTTTTTGTTATTTCTGAAATTATTTTTATAAGCAATGCTGTATTATCTTTAATTCCGCTTATACTACAAAGTTGATCATGTGTTGCATTTAACACCCCCGATATAGAACCAAAATGATTTAATAAATCATGTGCAATATCGTTTGTATCTACTTGTGGAATACTATAGAATAATAATGTTTCTAATATATTATGAGATGCAAATGAAGTCAAATCTGATTCTATCATTTGCTTTTTCAACCTTTGCCTATGTCCTTTATGGTTATGTTCTAATTTTGCCATACTACCCCATCTTACCTTTTTATAAATTGATTACAATTATATCAAATTTATATAATTCTTGCAATAAAATATATAAACAGATATATATAATAAAATTGTCAATACCATATAAGTGACAATATTATACTATAT
>JAHHTS010000131.1 GCA_020024475.1 Oscillospiraceae bacterium | reverse complement strand
CCCTAATAGATTGTACCTCTTTATACACTTCACTTTTGGAAAATTTTGTTTTTGTACAAACCTTTTGTGCTGCCTCTTTAAGTAGAATATTCACCAATTCCATAATCTCCATACTTATAGCCAAGTTATAATTAAATTGCTTTTCAACTTTTAATCTTATTCGTAACTGGCTTAATTGTTCCTCTATACTTTCTAATTCTTGCAAAAGATATAAGGCTTTTTCGAGTGAGATTTTCCTTTGTATTCTTGTTTTTTGCTTTGCATTATTGATTATGATAGCTTTTAGTAAATCATCATACAAAGCATATAAATTCTTATGACTACATACCTTCAAATACATAGAACTTGAAAATTTCATTTCATTTTGAAACCAATATGAATTTATACAATTTTCTATAATATTTTTTGTTTTGTCAATATATTATCATAACAGTTATTTCATATATGTTTGATAATGAGAAAGGGCATTTTCTGTTTGTTCTATGATTTCATTTGTTTCTTTTGATGAAAAGTCAAAATCATGAGCTAGTTTTATTATATCATTATTTGTAATATCTTTCCCCTTACCATTTACAGTTGTAAAATGTTCTGATCTTTTTAGCTGGGTCAAATCATAAGCTGGAGTCAATTTCCATTGGTAATTTTCATCTAACAAAAAAGAGAAGTTTTTTGCATGATCATCTTTATTCTCTGACTTAATATTGAAAACCATAAGCCTAAGCATATTTTTTACTTGCTCTTTATCCTTTGTTAGTATTGAAGTTAATTTCATTAAATCTGCATAATCAAGGGACGGTACTCTAAAATCACAATGCAATAATCCTGCTGCTGTGTGGATATGTATTTTTTTATTATCAAGTGTTCTATCAAAACGCTTTACACCAAAATATCCAGCATTTTTAGTAGACTCAAAAAGATACGTTTCAGGCATTATTAATCCTGCTTCCTTTGCAAGAAGTGAATACACATATTCATGCACTCCAATATTTTTGGGGTCAAATTTTGAAGAAAATTTTATAATCCAGCTTTCATAGCCCGTTTTATATTGATTGATAAGCTTTTTCTTATCTTCTGATACATAACAAACTATTTTTGGTCTTGCACCACCACTAGAACCATTAAGTGTGATAAGTTGCTCTAGATCATTTATATCTTGTTCATTTAATAGTAAATTTGACTGGTACTGTAATTCATCTAAGTTGATATTTTCGTATAAATTATAATATTCCTGACTTGGTTCATATTCCAATGCTCCCATGCCAGATTTCCCAGTTAATGATAATCGCATTAACGGTGATATTTCATTATAAGATAAACCTTGTTTTTGTAGATACTTATCTAAAAGCAAACACCCCCACCCATCGGGAAGACTATCATTAAACACCCCAAACAACCCATGAAACACACCTTTTTTCTCTTCAAAAACCCCAGCTTTCAATGGCAGATAAAACGGTGATATTTCAATACCTGTTTTAAGAAAATTCTTATCATATTCAAAAAATATCTTATGTTTATATTCTTTCAATATGCCCACAAAATACCTTTGCTTATAATGATTCAAAAAGACTTTTAGCATTTTCTTCTTCCTCTTTTCCGTTCCTTTGGTTCTTCTATAAATAATGATGTAGGCATATCACTTTCTTTGAACAATAACTCAAAGTCTTCTTGTTTCCCCAAGGCAAAAGACAAAGCAATAAGAGATGATAATGAAATATAACCTGTTGTTTCAAATCTCTTAATCGTACTTACTGGAACACCAGATTTATTTGCTAATCCTTCCCGACTTAAATTTTCTTTCAATCGTAATTGTTTTATCCTAGAAGCAATAATCATACGAATTTCATGGGGAGATCTTAAAATAGGAATAGACATTATTTTACCTTTTATTACTAATTTTTATTTATTAAAGCTAATATAATAGCTATTATTTGTAAATATATTCTAACATAAAAATTTCAACATGATATAATAATATTATGCTGTTAGTAAAATTTACAACAAACTAACTTTATATTATACTATAAAACATACTTTAAAAGGCATAACTATGAATTACACCCAACTATTTGAAAACTATACTCTTTATTGTGAGAACAAACAACTCTTAATAGAATTTCCTGCCTATGAAGAAAATTTTTCTGTACAATATGCCTACCACTCCACTGGAATAGAGGGAAATAGGCTTTCTTTACAAGAGGTTGAGTCAATTCTTATAAAAAAGAATATAGCAGGAAGTGGCAAAAAACTAGAAAACCTTTATGAAGTAATTAATCATAATAATACATATAATTACATAAAAGATTGTATTGCAAAAAAATTGCCCCTATCAGAAAAAATTATAAAAGAAATACATTTTTATCTTACAAAAGATATACTTCTAGGGGGAAATTATAGAAACGAAAATGTATATATTCTGGGAGCAAAATTTAAACCTCCATCATGTAACGATATGTATAAGCAGTTGAAATACTATTACTCTGATATATCACGGAGTTATAAAGATGATCCCCTTGCTTTAGCTGCTTGGACTCATGCAGAATTTGTTCGTATTCACCCTTTTTTAGATGGTAATGGTAAAACGTCAAGAATGATAATGAATTACCAATTATTAACACATAGCTTCCCTGCTATCATTATTCCAAAAGAAGATAAATCGCATTATTTTACCGTGCTAGATAAATTCGTTCTCAATAATGATATAAACCCATTTAAAGACTATCTTGCCTATTTAATGAATACAAAATTAATAGAATTAAATACTATTATAGCTACAATAAAAAAGAATAAAGCAATGAATGTATCAAAATATATTTGATACGCTGTTTTATTGTTTTATTCATGTAACTATTCTAATTTATTTATTTTTATATTTATACAAATATTCTTTTACGTTATTCTCTTTTCTTGCCAACTAAATTTATTTTCGATAAATTGTCTACATGAGGTTACAACATGGATATTAGAAACTATTATCAAAGTTTTTCTCCTAATATACGAAGAGAAATTAATAAAAATCTTCTCATTTCTTGGACTCATAGCTCAACAGCTTTAGAAGGAAACACTTTTTCTTTTGGTGATACTTTTTTCTTTCTTTTTCATGGAATAACTGTACGTGGAAAAAGTTTTCAAGAACATTGTGAAATAAAGGCTCATGCTAATGCTATTGATGTTGTAAATAATATCTTTATAAATCAAAATGAATTTACAGAGCAAGACATAAAAAAACTTCATAGAATTATCATTCCAGATGTTATAGATATTTATTCTCCTGTTGGAAAATATAAGATAGAAGATAATGGAACACATATACTTGATGATTCAAATACAACCCGTTATATGCTTTATCCAAGCCCTCAATCATCAAAAGCAATGATGTCGCAATGGATTGAAATTTTTAATTCCTACTATAAACTTGATGATTTTGATCAATCCACAGCTATAAACATTTATGCAGACATATTACTTAAATTCCTCTCTATTCACCCATTTGCTGATGGAAATGGAAGACTTGCAAGAATTTTAGCTAATATTCCATTAATAAAACATGATTATCCCCCTATTATTATAGATCCTGATCAACGTAAAGAGTATCTTCTTTTATTAAATAAAATCTCCCCTCCTGATAGGAATTATTCTCTGCAAAAGACATTTGACAAACACCTCCTTGATTTATTTATACAATTTTGCTCATTGTCTTGGGATAATACATTAAAAACTATCAAAGAGTTTGTAAAAAATATTCCTAGCTAAGCAATAATCATGATTATCAATCAATTATACACATTTTACTCATCTTCAACCTAATACACAAAAAAAAGAGAAGAAAAAATCTTCTCTCTTTTTAAAGGATTAATATCTCATTATAATTAACTCAATAAATACCACTACATTGGAAAATCATTGCCTAGAATTTCATCAAATGGATCTTTTACCTTTAACTTTAAATCATGGTATGCACCTGGAAAGTCGATAATATCTTCTTTAATGTTTGGATAATGTTCTATTATTTGGTTTTCTGTGGGATTTAGGCAAAGTGGTATTTTCTTTTCAAATAAAATCTGTTTGAAAAAAATCACTACTAAGTTTGTAAATCCTAAGCCAAGTGAATAGGCAAAGATTTTAGATTGCATATATAATTCATGCTCTAATCGAAATTGTACTGTTACCATTTCTGTTCTTCTTTTTGAAACGCCTTCACGTTTTAGGTGTAGTTCATATACTTCATAGACTTCACTATCAACCTTCATAGAAAATGGAATTTCTTTCATTTCAATACATTGTTTCAAATATAATCTTATCAAACTTGCAACTGAAAATCCTAAAGAATCAATAACAGCTTTTACTATTAAGTATTCATCAGCTGGAAAATCAAATTGGACATTATTTTTCATATAACCTCCTATGTCAATTTTTTATACTTTAATTATATATACTAATTTTAAAATCAAATAATAAAAATATATTGTATATAATTTGAATAATATTGTTTAACTTAATAATACTGTCATCTCATAGCATATTATAATGTTCTCACTGAATAAAAGGTACTCATAAATTCTTTTTATCAGTTTTATAAATATAATATATAATAAAGTTAAAAACATGGAGTAAATACAATGAATGAAATTAGTAAAACAGAAAATAATCAAACAAAACATGATACTTTTATTTGCTTACCCTATGATATTAGTAAGACAAAACATATCTTTGTTGCACCTGTAATTCTTCATTGTCAGAATGAAAAGATATTAGGTTGTCAAAACATTGAAAACATACCTCAAGACCATAAATTAATCTTTCATTCTTTAGATGAAGCAAAGCTCTTTTGTGAAAAGATATTAAGAAAAAGTATAGGTATTCCTTATGATGAATTTGATTGGTATGAATTTCTAACCTATGATTCATTTATGAATGAGTATATCAAAGTGTATAGAGTCTATCCTTTTTGTAATCCTAGAATAAATAATTAACATTGCCCCACTATGGGGCTTTTCTTTTATTTTTTTCATTCCCATAATAGTAGTAATTTTTATCTTTTCTATGTTATGTCGTTTCTTTATTTTTCAAGAAAAAATTTCTTTAAAAATCTATAAAATAACACGTTACTGAGAACTGAAGCTTTTCCCATAGTTAAATTATAACCTATTGAAGTATAAGAATAAAACAACGCACAAATTCATATAACACAGATTTTGATACTTTTTATCATTTTAGACCTAAAAATTAGCAAAAAGTGAAAAATTTAGCACTCCCAAATAACAGAACAAAATGTCAATTTAATGATAGTATCTTATATAAATATACAATATTAAAACAATATACTTTAAGAATGAAACATAAGTTAGGAATTGCGCAAGCTATTATGGAAGATCATGAAT
>JAHHTS010000130.1 GCA_020024475.1 Oscillospiraceae bacterium | reverse complement strand
AAGTAAGTAAAAGTTAATTTAATATATATTTAAAAATTAACGATGAGATTATTGATTAATAATGATATTATTGTGTTACTACTTACAATATAATAATGTACTACAAAACATATTTTAACGTCTTATATGTATTAGCTGAAAAATCAAAAAGCCCTCGTTACATTGTATATTAAACTAGAACGGTTCATCTATTAATAGCATTAAGTAATAATCAAACTAATTTTATTTACATTAAACATCCAATGTCAATTGCCACAATTAAACAGATAATTTGATTATTGAGTCAATTAATAGAAGAGTAAATATGTGTATAAATATTTTAAGCTTTACATATGTGATGGCTTTGAAACATTTATCAATCAATATATTAAATTCTACAGCACTAAACAGCTATCTATCAAATTTTTTATAAAAGCCTTGTTTTACTTTAAAGCTGAATAGGAATCTTGCTAATATGAGATATATTAACTTTTTATTCTATACTTTTACTCCACAACTAAATTTTTAGCTGATGGTTTTATATTTAATTGTGAAATAAAATAAGCGGCATAGTATAAAACTTTGTCGCTTATTAAAATTGAATTAATATATGGTTAAATCATAAGATCACAAATCATATTGCTAAGCTCTGTTGGATTATCAACAGTAAGACCTTCAATCAGTCTTGCTTGAGCATAAAGAATTCTTGTGTATTTCTCAAGTTTAACTTTATCAGTAATATATAATTCTTTAAGTTTACCGGCAATAGGGTGGTCTTTGTTTATTTCCATAACAATTTCCGCTTTTGCACCTGAGTCGTTAGGCATTGAATTAAGAACTTTTTCCATTTCAAGAGATAAAACACCTTCAGTTACAAGGCATACAGGATGACTCTTTAAACGATTTGTAAACTTTACATTTGATACTGAGTTCCCAAGTGCTTTAGACATTTCTTCAAGCATATTTTTATTATCAGTATTTATTTGTTCAAGTTCTTTCTTTTCTTCTTCGGTATCAAGATCAAGGCTTTCGGTGCTAATATTTGTAAATGTTTTGTCTTTATAACTAGCAAGAACTTGAATTGCGAATTCATCCACATTTTCTGTTAGATAAAGAATTTCATAACCCTTTTCTTTTACTTGTTCAGCTTGTGGAAGAAGATCTATTTTATCAACGCTTTCACCACAAGCATAATAAATTGTATTTTGACCTTCAGGCATACGATCTATATATTCTTGCAAACTAACCAGCTTCTTTTCAAATGATGAAGTAAACAAAACAAGATCTGATAAATTGTCCTTATGTATGCCATAATCTTCATACATACCGAACTTAAGCTGAGTGCCAAAGTTTTTGAAAAATTCTTCGTAACCTTCACGGTCTTCTTTCATGAATTTTAGTAATTCGTTTTTAATTTTCTTTTCGATATTAGTAGCTATAAGTTTTAATTGCCTATCATGTTGAAGCATTTCTCTAGAAATATTGAGTGATAAATCCTCACTATCAACAAGACCTTTTACAAAACTAAAATAATCAGGTAGCAAATCAGCACATTTATCCATTATCAGTACACCTGATGAATAAAGTTGAAGTCCTTTTTCATAATTCTTAGAATAAAAGTCAAAAGGTGTATGCTTTGGAATAAACATCAAAGCTGTATAAGTTGCATTACCCTCAACTTTTGTATGAATGACTTTAGCAGAGTCAGAAAAATCGCCATATTGATTTTTGTAAAAAGAGTTATATTCTTCTTGTGTTATTTCTTTTTTGTCTTTTTTCCAAAGAGGAATCATACTGTTGAGAGTGCGCTCTTCAAGAACTTTTTCATACTCATCTTCAGAACCTTCTTTAAGACGGTTTGTTTCCCACATCATTTTAATTGGATAGCGAATGAAGTCAGAATATTTCTTAACAAGATTCATAATTGTGTATTGTTCAAGGTATTGACTATATTCTTCATTATCATTATCTTCTTTAATATGAAGTATTATTTTTGTACCATAGTCTTCTTTTATACAAGGTTCAATAGTATATCCATCAACACCTTGTGATGTCCAACAGTATGATTCGTCAGATCCATAAGGACGGCTACGAACAGATACGTTATCACTAACCATAAATGCTGAATAGAAACCTACACCAAATTGTCCAATGATACTCATATCATCAGATTTGTTTTCAGTCTTAAAATCAAGGGAACCGCTTTTAGCAATTATGCCAAGATTATTTTCAAGATCATTTTGAGTCATACCACAACCATTATCTTCAATAGTGATTGTTCTGTTTTCTTTATCCAAAGAAATTTTAATTCGGTAGTCTTCTCGTTTTAGTGTCACACTATCATCTGTAAGTGAGCGAAAATATAATTTATCAATCGCATCACTTGCATTTGATATAAGTTCTCTTAGAAAAATTTCTTTATGTGTGTAGATGGAATTTATCATCATATCCATCAGTTTTTTGCTTTCGGCTTTAAACTGTTTTTTTGCCATTTTAATTCACCTCTGTAAAATTAGCAATCTATTTGCTTGACTGCTAAATAGTATAGACCTATATTGAAAATTTTTCAATAGTTTTTTTAAATTTTTGAATTTTTTTCACAAACAAAATAATGAAGACAATTATTGATTATATAATAAAGTATAGAATTATATTGTTGTAATTTGAAATGTGGCTAGTATGTAAATTTATTAATTTTATTATAAATAATATGAAAAGACAAAAACAACTGAAAATACTTAGTAATATTAAATAAAATATGTTGTAAATATTTTATTTATATAAATCCTATCGAAAACATATAAATAAAAAGCCGATCATACGATCGGCTTTCATATCATTTACATTTATCAATAAAATATTTAAAAAGATTGCGATACATTTCCATATCTTGCATTCTTTCTGGATGCCATTGAACAGCAATAATTGAGGCATCGTCATTTTCTAAAGCTTCAATTATTCCGTCAGGAGCACGACCAGCAATTTTAAGACCATGACCTAAATCTTTAACACATTGATGATGTGAAGTGTTTGCTTTGACTTCGCAACTGCCAAGCACATCTGCTAATTTAGAGCTTTTATCAAGATTTACTAAATGGTAGTTTTCTGTAAAATTCTCTCCCATTGAATGTATTATATCAGTTTTATATTGAGTAGGTATGTCTTGATATAGTGTACCTCCAAACAAAACATTTATAATTTGTAAACCACGGCAAGTAGCTAGTATAGGTTTGTCTTGTTTAATGGCTTCTTTTATTAAGGAAATATCATATTCGTCTTCGTTTCTATTGAAATTTCCACATACGGATTGGACTTCTTCGCCATAAAGAGCAGGGTCTATATCAGATCCACCTGGAACGAGCAAACCATCTAGCATACTTACGATTTGTTCACACGTGTCAGAATTTAGCGCACAAGGAAGTAGAATAGGTATGCCACCGGCATTCCATATAGCATCAGGGTAAGTTATTCTTTGAGAGTATAATCTTTCATTAAAAGCAGTGACTGCCGATATGCCTATAATAGGTTTTTTCATAGAGTTTTCTCCTATAAATTATTTGTTGGAACATTTTTTTATAAAATCTATAAAAAGATTACGATACATTTCTACGTTTTGAAGTAGTTCTGGATGCCATTGCACAGCAATTATAGAACCATCTTCTTTTTCAATTGCTTCAATGGAGCCATCTTCTGCACGACCTACAACTTTAAAGCCTTTTCCTAAATCTTTTACAGCTTGGTGATGAGCGGTGTTAGTAATAATATTGGTGGAGCCTAGAATTTTAGCTAAATAACTGTCTGGCTCTAATTTAACTGTGTGAGTATTAATTATACCTTCTATATCACCTTTAGAATGATTTACCAATTTACCATATTGAGTAGGTATGTCTTGATATAATGTACCGCCATATAAAACATTAGCAATCTGGCATCCACGACAAATACATAAGACAGGCTTACCTTGTTTAACAGCTTCTTTTATGAGTGCCATATCATATGAATCTTCAGATGGAAAAGTTGGGCCACATTCAGGAATTTTTTCTTCTCTATAAATAGTTGGATCTATATCGAAACCACCTGGCACAAGTAATCCGTCAATTAGGTTAATCATTTTTTCACAATTCTCTGTTGTTGGGGCACAAGGCAAAAGTATGGCATCACCACCTGCATCCCAAACAGCCTGAGGATATGTAACTCGCTGCGAAAACATCATCTCGTTGAAGGCTGTGACAGCTGAGATGCCTATTGTAGGTCTTTTCATAATACTATCTCCTTTATATTTGTTTGAAACGAAATATTTATATTTATATTATATTATAAAATTAAACATATTTACAACTGATTTATATCATTTCTACAAGATGTAGGAGAGAAAATAACAAATTTGTAAAAGTTGTACAAAAAATAAGTTTTTGTAATAAATTGATGAATGTTGATAAATTGTTTATAATTTGTTTTTGATTTATCACAATTAATATGATATAATAATACGGTAATTATTGAAGTAAGTTGTTAAACTTTATACATAAAGGAGATAAAATGGCTCAAGATAAAAATATTAAAGATAATATATTGGATTTCGAAAAAGAAATGAAAGAAATCGAAATAGTGGAAAAAGAAAAAAAAGTTTTTACAAAATCAAAAAAAGAAAACCGAGTTCAATACAGAAGAATAACTATTGGAGCAATTTTTTGCCTTTTTGCAGTTATTGGTTTGATATCAGTTTTTTCAAGTGCATTTAAAACAGGACGGAAAATTCTCAATAATGATGCCGAAAAAGAAGAATACAATAAATTATTGCGGCCTCTTGTTTTGTATGATCCATTGCCTTTTGAAACCCCAGATCAAGCTAATAAAGATCTTTTAAGATATAGTAGTCTTTGGGCGGCAGTTATGAATGAAGATATGTCTACATATGAAACCGACGAATATGGTCAGGCACTTTTGCCAGCTGCAGATGTTGATAAATATCTTGCAAAGATTTTTGGTTCTCAGGTAAAAATTGAACATGGTACATTTACAGATCCTGATGAAGTGGAGTTTAAATTTGATGAAGAAAAAAAGGTATATGCTATACCAACCACAAGCTTTCCAGTAGGGTGTACACCAAAAGTGGAAAAAATAAAAACATCTTTCTCAAATAAAACAGTGACAGTAGGTTATTTGCCTCCACAGAAATCATGGAACGATACTTCAACAGGTTCAGTTTCGAAATATGTTGATTATATTTTTGAAAAGCAAGATGGAAAATATTGCTTAGTTGCAATAAGAGAAAGCGAGATGAAGGTAGAAACATCAACAAATTCATCGTCAAGTCAAAGCACAGAGATAAAATAAAATTTTATAAATATTAAATTGAAACAGAGTTTATATAGTATATATGCTCTGTTTTATTTTGCCAAAATTTAATATTGCTATCTTAATAAATCAGTTTATATG
>JAHHTS010000129.1 GCA_020024475.1 Oscillospiraceae bacterium | reverse complement strand
AATTCCCGTTACCGTCTGTAATGCTGGTATTACTGGAAGTCTTTTTAAGTTTCGCATTTCCGACATTCAGATTCGCCCAGAACTGCCCTAATTCCTGCCCCTCGCCAGAGTAGATATAACCGCCACATTCATAGCGTCCTTTATTCTCTTTAACAAAGGCTTTTGCACCAGAGAAAACTTCGTCCTGCGTTGCCTTTGGATTTTCATCATAAGAAGCTCGCACGTTATCACATTGCCAGCCAAGATGTACGCTCAATCTCTGCCAGACTACAAGCTGTCTTAAAAGGTAGGCGTGATTGTTGCTTATTCCGCTGTGGCTGTCTGTGTACTGTTTCATATATTCGATAGATAAGGCAACGTCGCTTATCTGGTCGGCACTCATACGGGTTCTTGCGTCAGCTCTGGTCTTGTAGCCATTCTTAAAATCCCTCCTTATATATTTTGCCTTTTAAACATATTTACACATATCGCAACAAAAAGTGATGAGAAAATCAAATCAGCAAGTACAAAGTCGATATGGTACTTACAACTTTTAAACCAAAGGGACTGTTTGGGTTTATCTTCTGGTGTCTCTGTTGTTATGTATGTAGAATAATTGCATTGAGCATATGTGGAAAATGTAATCTTCATGTTCAGCTGTTTTCTCTGTTCTTCACTTAATTCTCCCGTAAAAGTTTCCATTAAATCTTTTGAAGCAGGATCATTTTCTTCATTCGCTTCTACAAAAAAACTTTCATAATCTGTTAGTAATGCAAGACTTCTACGTCCATTATTTATTAAAAATATTGCTAAAAACATCAGCAATATTGGTGTTATGAAACGTCTTTTTATTAAAAAACTTAAACCACAAATAATAACCGATATTGTGCCAATTACAATCATAAAAATCAATGTATTAAAAATAATAAAGAAAAAAGAAGATCCAACTTTACCACTTCTAATCCAATCCGTTAATAAATTAAATAAAGAATCAAATAGCACAAGACTTCCACCACCCAAAGCACAAGCAATCGTTTCTGCGATATAAATTTGGCTTTTCTTATACCCTAAATAAATTTTATTTTGGATAGTATGATTTGAAAATTCTTCCCCTATATAAATGGACATTAAAATCGAAAGAACGATACAAATAAAACTTATATTATCCAAAAATCCATTTCCCCAGTGTATGTATATGAAATATATACGTCCTTCTATTTTAAATGCGTGAAACAGGAATAAAGCAATAAGCACACCCAAGTAATATAGTGAACTTATATAACGTTTAATTTCTGCAACTATAAGTTTTAGCATCGTCTATTTCCTCCTTTTTTATTTTATTATGACATCTCCTATTTACAAAAATAAAGCAAAGAGCTCTTTACATCTTAGTTTTAAATGTTATTCAAGCTATTTTTACAACATGTAAAGTGAACTTATCTTTCTCTATGCAATCTCGTACGATATACTTAATTCTAGAAAATAACTGTTACTACCTATAACCAAACACAATGACATGCTTATAGCAAAAGCAAAGGAGGATCAATATGAAAGTATTAAATGTAGAAGAAACCAGAAATATTCACGCCGGTCACGCACATTTTCATTGGGTATGTCTCGATAAAACCAATTACATTAGCAAACCGTATTACGGTAGCTTACTGGAAGTTGGAAAAGCTGCAGATAGGCATCGAGAAAACTATGAAGATCACAAAGGGAAAGTTTTTATCTTTACTTGTTTTAGAAAATGTGGAAAATAAGTCCATTTAACGGAGGGAAATGTATGAGAGGATGTTTACAACATGATGAAAACGATTGTGGCTTAGCATGCATTTTAACAATATGTAGATTTTTAAAAATCTCTGTTGATGAAATGACACTTAGAAAAAATATATTTCTCGGAAATGACGGATTAAGTTTATATGGCATAACAGAAACTTTTCGCACTCTAGGAGTAGAAACATTAGCAGTTGAAGGTGACGATATAGAATTATATGCCCTGCTATCAGAAAACAAAAAACCTATTTTGGTTATGATAAATGAAGATAATGAGTCGCATTATGTAGTATTATATAAAAAAACTTCTCACCATGTTTTTTTATGGGATCCCAATATTGGAAAACGCGTGATTACAAAAGAAGATTTTTCTAGAATATGGTCAAATTATGCTGTAATTATTACAAAAATTTCAGATTCCAAATCTACCATAATCACCAAAAAATCCAGCTGTTTGAATATACTTTTTCAACAGAAAAAACTACTCTTTTTGATGATAATCTTTTCTGTTACGCTCATGGCTGTGACTATATTAACAACGTTTTTATATAGAAATATTATAGATCAAATTCAACTTGGACTTTCAGAATTCACACCGCAATTAAACACTCTTTTTATTACGATGGGAATTAGTTACTTATTACTCAGCATTCTTTTTATTGCAAAAAGAATGCTAATTGCCTATTCAAAAAAAGAATTAGATATTTCACTTCAAAATAAGTTTTTAGAATCACTGTTAAATATTTCTATTCAAAAAAAAGAAGATTATACAAGCGGAGGAATTCTTGACCGATATTATAGGCTTTCTGTTGTTGCGGAAACCATGATTTCTATTTTTTCTTCCGTAATTCTAGAATGTATTTCTTTAATTGCTGGTGCAATTATTTTAATAGGGATTAATCCCGTTATGTTTTATATCGTCTTAATTATAGTTGCAGCTTACATAATCTCCTTTATTATTTCTAAGAAAAAGCTTTTTGAGTTGAGCAAAACTATTATGGACAAAGAATCATTATTGATCACACACATAAAAGAGACCATTGAAAATTTGATATCATTAAAAAGCTTTGAAAACACCAAATATAGCAAGAAAATGCAAAACGAAATTAAGTTTGTTAGTGCTCAAGAATATGCTCTAAATAAGCTGTCTATTGTCTTAAGTGAAATTTTAGGCACAATAGAACATATGGTTATGCTAATCATTTTGGTATTTGGAATCCACTCTGTTATTACACATAATATGTCATTCGGTACATTGTTAGCTTTTGAAAGCTTTGTAAGCTTTTTCTTATCTCCTGTAAGAAATTTACTCGGTATCCTACCTTCTTTACAAGAAACGATACTCACATTCCATAGAATAGAAGATATCTTTGCCTATGGTGAACCCGAAAAAATTAATCACGCCCAAAATACTGTTAATGGAAAAATTTCCGTAGAAAACTTGGATATCGCATATGGCTATGACACCCCTATTTTAAGAGACTTGTCCTTCACTATCAATGCCGGTGAAAAAATATTTTTAGTAGGTTCCAGTGGCTGTGGGAAGTCAACATTAGCCAAAACTTTGGCAGGTTTAATAGCTTATAATAAGGGGGATATTATATGGGGGAGCAATAAAAAAGAGAGTTTTACCAATTTATCAAAGCAGATTTTATATTTATCACAAGAACCTGAAATCTTTTCAGGAACAATCAAAGAAAATATTTTAATGTGGAAAGAAAATTATGATTCATTATTGTTTAATGAAGTCATTGAAATTATCGGTATTCGACAGATGATGGATTCAAGAGGACTTGATCTTGATAGCCACTTATTAGAAAATGGCACTAATTTATCTGGTGGTGAAAAACAACGTATTGCTCTTGCCAGAGCTATAATGCACGATGTCCCGATATATATTTTTGATGAAGCAACCTGCCATTTGGATTTTGGAAGTGAGTGTATTATTGTAGACTACATAAAGAAAAAATTAAAAAGTAAAACCTGTATCATAATATCACATAACGTCAAATTATTGCATAATAATGACATCATATTATTTATTGACAGTACCGGAAAATTACACCAAAATCATCATTTACAATTATTACAAAATAACTTAGAATATAAGAAAGTACTTAATGGGGAGGCATGGGAATATACAACATGACGATTGCTGAAATGATAAAGAAAACAAGAGTTGACAATCATTTGACTCAAGAAGAATATGCCAATAAATTTGGTATCTCAAGACAAACTGTTTCAAGTTGGGAAAACGAAAGGAGCATCCCTGATTTACAGTTACTTATAACTATCTGTAATACGTACAATGTTTCTCTTGATTCATTACTAAATGCAGATCATAACTATGTAGATAAAATAGATATGCATGAAAAAATTGTTCGTATTTCTAAAAAAATACTGCTGCTGATCTGCATTATACTATGTTTTTATGTGGCATTTTACGGGTTTTGGAAAATACACGCTACGAACAAAAATGAAGCGTTCGCTAATACCGTTTCAGAGTTAGGATTTACATTAAATAATGGCATTTATGTAAAATCTGATGTTGATACATTATATAAACTACCTAATCAAAAATTACCTTTTATGGAATTTGAATTTAATCTTCAACAAATTACTGCTCAATATAGAAATGAAACCCTATCCTGTAACCTTATTTTGAATTATGATAATCACAAATACTTTTTTAGTGTGGATTACGGACTTGATGCTACAGTCAAAGGATGGATTACCGAAAATGGTAAAATAAAATATAATAAACTTGAAACAAACGACCATCTTACATCTTCCGAACATCGCAGTGATATCGAAGATGTTTTGCATACAATGGTAGAATATTATAATACCGCATATAATTTAGAACTAAAATAAATATTTTCACCTTCATAAGCTTTTTAACTCCACAAAATTTTTTAATACTATACGATTCATATATAACAAAAGCTTATATTGCAATGAAGGTTATGACTATTATACCAAATATGCCAGTTACCAAAAATAACAATCCAACACCTGCTGATTTTTTATGTTTTTCTAATTCTTTTGCGTTACTTTCACTCATATTTACAATAGGGTATTTTCTTCTTCCAATCAAATACACAAGCAAACCACTTGAATGATTCCCACTCATTGTAAATATTCCCCAAAATTTAGGATGCTTTAATCCTCTGGCTGTTGCGTCTATAACGGTCATATGATAAATCTGAAACACAACACAAAACGCTCCTACAAGTGCAACAGCTCCAAAAATCACCACTAAAACTATGTTCAAATCCATAACAAAATATCCTCCTTAAAATTTTTTGATTATCTGGTACAGTAATGCTGATGAAGTGATAACCATAAGAAAAAATACTCCAACTAAGAAATAACGGTTATCGGGGATAAACATATTTAATGTGAGTAGCAATGCTACGACAACGATATTTACAATAATTGCCCCTATCATTTTTTTGTTACTTTTTACAACATTTGTACTTTCTTCTAAATGTTCAATCATTTTTTCATCACCCTTTAGCAATACATCAAGACTTATAGAATATAGATTGCTCAACTCTATTACACTCATAATGTCTGGATAAGATTTTTCATTTTCCCAGTTTGAAATCGTCTGCCTTGACACATTGATTTTTTCCGCAACATTTTCTTGTGTCATTCCCGACTGCACTCGTGCATTTTTAAGTTTTTTACCTATT
>JAHHTS010000013.1 GCA_020024475.1 Oscillospiraceae bacterium | reverse complement strand
AAATATAAAAGTAAATTATGTTTAATTGTTTGTTATAGTTTGTAAAAGAATGAAAGTATAAATATGAGGTTATGATATGTCTAAGAAAAAAACAAGAAATACAAAAGGCAGAATTATATCAGCAGCGTGGGAATTGTTTTATGAACAAGGTTATGACGATACAACAGTAGAAGAAATAATCGAAAAATCTGAAACTTCTAAAGGTTCATTTTATCATTATTTTGAAGGGAAAGATGCACTTTTGGGTTCTCTTTCTATCTTGTTTGATGAAAAGTACAAAGAACTAATGGAAACCATAGATGAAGAAATGAACAGCTTTGATAAGTTGATGTATATTAATAGGGAACTATTCAAAATGATTGAAGATAGCATTTCTTTAGATTTGTTAGCAAGGCTATATTCTTCGCAGTTAATAACAAAGGGGGAGAAACATCTGTTGGATCACAATAGGGTGTATTTTAAAGTTTTGCGCCAAATTGTAGTTGAAGGCCAACAGCGAGGACAAATTTCTAATGAATTTTCAGTAAATGAAATAGTAAAAACTTATGCCGTTTGTGAAAGAGCATTCCTTTATGATTGGTGTATATGCAATGGTGATTATTCGATTTTTCAATATGCTAGTCATGTATTCCCAATCATGTTTGCTGGATTTAAAAAATGATATTTTAAAATATAAAATTGTGAAATTTTTAGAATTAAAAAAATAACAAAAATATTATCTAAAATAGTATCGTTAAAAAATATTTATAAATAAATAAAAAATATATTTAATATATAAATAGTGTAGAATATAGTCTATATTTCGTTCTGTATTTCAGTCTAATTAAATTTGTGCTATACTGTATAAAACGAGAAATAATTGATGTTTAGAATAAGGAATTTCTCAGCGATTGAAAAATTCCTTATTCTTTATGTTTTATTTATAATAGCAGAGAGGAAATTAAAATGTTTAGACCTGAAATTTACATTATGCTTTCTATTATTATGTACCTTCTTGTAATGTTAATAGTAGGATATGTATGTTCAAAAAAGAATAATACCACAGATGATTTTTACCTTGGTGGTAGAAAACTTGGACCAGTAGTTACAGCTATGAGTGCTGAAGCATCAGATATGAGTAGTTGGTTGCTTATGGGGTTACCGGGTTTGACTTATGTTTCTGGCATTTGTGATGCTAGCTGGACGGCATTAGGATTAGCTATTGGCACATATGTTAACTGGCTTATTGTCGCAAAAAGAATTAGAAGATATTCCCATGTAGCAAATAATTCTATTACAATTCCTGATTTTTTTTCAAATAGATATCGTGATAATAGTAATATAATAATGATGATTTCAGCCAGCATAATAATTATATTTTTTGTTCCATATACAGCGTCTGGTTTCGCAGCTTGCGGAAAGATTTTTTCAAGTCTTTTTGGAATAAATTATTTAACAGCAATGATTATAAGTGCTGTTGTTATTGTGGGATATACAGCTCTTGGTGGCTTTCTTGCTGCTAGCACAACAGATCTCATCCAAAGTATTATAATGTCTATTGCACTTGTAATTGTACTAGCGTTTGGAATACAAACAGCGGGTGGAATGAATGCTGTAATTGAAAACGCTAAAAGTATTTCTGGTTATTTATCAATGAATACTATTCATGATGTTGTTAGTGGAACATCTGTTGAATATGGAATTGTATCTAAAATATCAACTATTGCTTGGGGATTAGGATACTTTGGTATGCCACATATACTTTTGCGATTTATGGCTATTGAAGATGATAAAAAGCTTTCTATTTCTAGAAGAATTGCTACATTATGGGTAATTATATCTCTTGCAGCGGCAATTCTTATTGGTGTGGTTGGATTATCTATGACAAAGGCAGGAGCGATCGAAGTCCTTTTTGGATCATCATCTGAAACAATTGTTGTTAAAATCGCATCTCTTTTAAGTACTTATGGGGCCATACCAGCGATTATTGCGGGTATTATACTAGCTGGCATTCTTGCATCAACTATGTCAACGGCAGATTCACAGCTTATAGCAGCTTCATCAGCAGTTTCTAAAAATCTTTATGGTGTATTTAATAAAAATAAAAACTTAAAATTATCCATGAAAACTGCTAGATTTACACTTATAGCTATTGCGGTAATTGCTGCTTTTATAGCAAGAAATCCAGATAGTTCAGTTTTTGAAATAGTATCATTTGCATGGGCAGGGTTTGGAGCAGCATTTGGACCACTTGTTTTATTTTCGCTATTTTGGAGAAGAACTAATCGATATGGTGCGATAGCAGGTATGGTTTCTGGAGGTGGCATGGTTTTTCTCTGGAAATATATTGTTAAGCCTATTGGTGGATTTTTAGGAATATATGAATTACTCCCTGCTTTTATTGTTTCAAGTTTTGTTATTATAATAGTTAGCCTTTTAACAGAGAAACCTTCAAAAGAAATAACAGATGAATTTGATATTGTTAAAAATATGAAAGATTAAAAAAACTCAGATTCAATTTGAATCTGAGTTTTAAATTTATTTATTAGAATATAAGTTGTACCACTAACCCACATAATGCAGAAATAAGATATAGTATAGTCACAATGTGGATATTCTCTTTTTTTGAATGGTTTGATTTTAAAAGAACAGCTAGACCAAGTCCAGCACCAGAACAAAGACCCGCAAGCAAAGAACCAAAGCTTAAACTTCCTGCTAGATATAATTTTGTGAGAAGCACCGATACAGCACAGTTAGGAACAAGGCCTATAAAAGCAGCAGCAAAAGGTTGGAATATGCTTCCGTTAAGTAAAATAATAGAAATTCGTTCAGTACCTAACAGTTCTATAATGCATCCAAGGACAATATTTAAAATAAGTATAAAAATAAGTATGTTGAAAGTATGCCATATAGCAGGTTTCAAAATACTATCAGATTCATTACAGCCACAATGTTCACAGATATTGTGTCGTTTTCTTGGCGTTCCGAATTTTTTTATTAGAACATCAAGAGCAAAACCAAAAATAATACCAATTATAACTTTTGAGACTAACAAAGGTAGTATTATTGATGTGCCTTGAGAGCTTAATAACAAAGGAAGAGCTTCATCTGAGGTCGATAGGAAAACAGATATCAATGTACCGGTGGTTATCATGCCAGCTGCGTATAAGTTAGATGCGCTAGCAGAAAAACCACATTGGGGAATACATCCCAGTAAAGCGCCAACCAGTGGACCAGCTTTTCCTATATTTCCAAGAGTTTGTACCATTTTCTCAGAGTTGAGATGTTCCACTGCTTCCATTACTAAATAAGCTAAAAATAGCAGTGGTAACGCTTTTATAGCATCAATTAAAGAATCTTTTAAAATATCAATAAAAATATCAGTTGTCATATAAGAAAACACCTCTTAATAAAAAGGAATATGTTTTATATTATATCAGTTATTTTTTAATTATTAAAAATAATAATCTGATTATAAGATAATTTTAATAAAGCTTTTAGAATAAAAATGAAAGCTCCATATGCTGGAACTTTCTATACTACTTTGAGTTAAGATTTTTTTATAAAATCAATATATCTTTGAATTTTAGATAAAATATTTTCAAGGCTGAAATAACCACTTTCTCGTATAGTTGGCATACCATTTACAAAAACTAGTATTGTAGGAACTGAAAAAATACCTTCATTTGCGGCTACTTTTGGAAAATTTTCTATAGGTACATATATACCTTTTACGTTGTTATGCAACTCAATCCAAGCGTCGATTTTTCTTTTTATAGCAAAACAAGGCATACATTTTTCAGATCCGAATTGTACGATTAGAATAGGAAAATTTTTATCAATACTTCTAAAATTAAATCCTTGTGTAAAATTTTGCATAGTATAATCTACTTTCATTTCAGCTCATATATAATGGCGATTTATGCTAAATATAATTTGTAAAATATAAATTCATAAAAAATGCACAGTCAAATTGGCTGTGCATCTTGAAATTAAAATTTTGCGATATAAGCTTTAATAATACCACCCATAACATCATGACTATATGAAAATCCATATTTTTCATAGAATGAGGCAGCATTGTTTCCGTTTGAAACATCCACAAAAGCACAATGAACATCTTCATGTGATTTAATCCAATTCATAGCGCGATCAGTAAGTTCTTTTCCGATATTTTCACCACGATATTCAGGTTTAACATAAAGGTTGTTGAGTTCGCCTGCTTTTGTAGGTACTTCGATATCAGCAGGGAAGAAACCTAATCCAGCAGCCTCTTCTTCATTGAGCAAAGATTTCCAGCCTGGACGAAATGCCTTGCTACCTTCGGTAATTGTTGTAACATCAGCAAAAACATAACCGATTGGTGTTTCTTCGTCGAACGCAACTATAAGAAGTTTTTCTCCAGCAGAATCAAAACTTGGTTTAAGACGATTATCAAAGTTCATATTACCCAGTATTTCAGGGTGAATAACACCTTTAGAAGCTTGGTGTTGCATTAGAGCGTTACAAAGATCACGACATATTTCAACGTCACCGTTTGAAAGATCGCGATAAATAATTGCATTTTTAGACATATAATACCTCCCATGTAATCGGAAAATTAACTATTTTTATATAATTATATCATATCTGTCAAGTATATGGTTTGTATTATAAATAAATGTGAAGGAGTATGATAGTTTCATATACAGTATATTTCATAAGTTTAAAAGATGATAAATAATAAATATTATAGCTTAAAATTAAAAATTAGTTAAATGTATGTATAAATATTTTAAGTTTTACAAATATAACGATGTCAAAATATTCATAAGACAGCATATCCAATATTACAACACGGAACTGTATTTAAAATGTGTTAAAAAGCCTTGTTCACTTTTGAAATGAACAAGGCTTTTGGTAATAAAATATATATGAACTTTTTATTGTTTATTTTTATTTAACAATTTCATTTTTAAGACGATGCTTTGTTTTGACTTTACATTTTTGCTATTATATCAGCAACTTCTTCAGCAGATATTTCTGATACATCAATTTTTTCAGTGTTTAGTTTTTTATATAAAGGTAAGTAAGATAGACTTTTGTTAATTATGCCCAGTTCTCTAATGCCATTTTGAATATCCAGATTAAGCCTGCTTGCTAGCGAATCAGGTCTACATATCAATGATATGCAATGAACATTACAATTTTCCGTTTTAAGTTTAGAAAGTATAGTGTCAATAGTTTCTTGTTCGTGCATAATCCAACAAAATATAATATTTTCATAGCTTGATGATTTGATGAAATTGTTGAGGATATACTGAATATTGTCGATTACAATTGCTTTTGTTTCATCATTATCCTGGGCAGGATTGGAATCCCAACACCAATCTCCATCAAGAAATACACTGTTGTTTAGCCTTTTTTTTAATATTTGAGAAGCACTAGTTTTACCAACACCAATTGCTCCGCCAATCAAGTACAAATTTTTCATAAAAAATACCTCCATATGATTAGTTATGATTTAATACTTTAAAAATTAGGAATATAACGAAACCTAATTATATACAGTAATAATTATGCCAAAAATTTATTTTGAAATATTTTATAAACTAAATAAAATTCATTAGAAGTAAATGATAATTTATAGCGATTTCTTAATCTTATTATATCATATAATAAGATTTTTTCTAGATGTGTTGTATATTATTAAATAATAATTATTATATAAATATATACTAATATATACATATAAAAATTCAGATAATTATTTGATTGCTTTGTTAAACGTATGTTTTCGACAATTAAAATATTAAGCCTAGCATTAGTTTAATTTTATGATATAGATGATTTAATTCACAAAATTATTTATTCATAGATAATGAAAATAGCGATACCTGTAAATATAAAAATAGATAAAATTTTTACGCAATAAAAAACGGCTCGCTTGTGGAGCCGCTTTTTATTTTAAGTTATTTATTAGTTTTGAATTTTTCAGCATCTGCAAGTTCTTTTTTTGCAAGGTAGTTATCTATTTTTTCAACCATTTCAGTTGGAACTTTTCTTTCAATAGGGAATACTACGGAATTAATAGTTTCATCTGCATATTCAAGAATGAATTTTGTTGTTCGTTCAAGAGATTCAGGTGAAAGATAATCAATAACATCATTACGACAGTGAATAAATGCACCACCAATCTGATGGCCAAAACGAATGAAGTTGATAGCTGGAATACCGTTGTCAGCAAAAGGAATTGAGTCGGATGAATAAATCTCCTGGGTTACACCAACTGCATATCCTTTGCGTTTCATAAATGCATCTGCATGGGCAGTTGCATCTTTCGAAGCAATAACCCTTGCAATGTCGTAGCCTATAACACTGCCGGCAACATCAACATTTATCATATAAATATGTTTTTCAAGTTCATCTTTATGAGCTTTTACCCATGCTTTTGAACCTAGAAGACCCATTTCTTCACTACCATACCACATGAATTTAACAGTTCTATTAGGTGTATTTTCAACAAAATGACGAAGGATTTCCATATTGATAACACTACCAGCGCCATTGTCATAGACGCCTGTTGAAAATTCTACTGAGTCGTAGTGACTACCAAAAGAAATAATTTCTTCTGGGTGTTTGGTGCCTTCAATGGTAACAGTGATATTATGACTTGTTCTTGTAACTGGTTTATTGATAGAAGTTAGTTTTGCTTTTGTTGCTCCGTTTTTAACTATGTCAAATGCATCGGTTGTGCGAATATTGGCACCAGGCATATTACCATATGCACGAATAGTGTCGCTAAGAGTTTTTGTAAACAAGTCACTATTTTCTTCTGTGTCAAGCATGTCACCACTCATGGTCACAAATGCAGCAACTCCAGCTTTAACAAGACTTTTAAATTTGTCTAAGTTTAGTAGCCCATTTATAAGTACAATTTTACCTTTAGCGTTTGCTAAGTCAGCAGCTGTTAGGTTTTCAGCATAGTAGAAGTCCGCAGTAAGACCATCTTCGCTTGTACTGTTAGAAAGTTTATAAGCTGTAACTTTGTATTTTTTATTAAATGGTTCAAGAATTTCAAGTTCGCCTTTTATAAGGTCAGCATCTTCAATTTCAAATGGTTCATAAACAGGTGTAAGCCCCAAAGATTTGATTTCTTCCATAAGAATTTTAGCAGCTTCCATTTCTTCAGTTGTACCACCCATTCTAACAAATCCGATTTTGTTAAGGAGTTCGAATTCTCTTTTACCGCATATTTTCATAATTTAATTATCCTTTCTTTTTTATTGTACAGTATTTTTTATACATTCTATCATATTATTATAATTTTGTCAGCAGTGGAAATATTATTATAATCTAAAAAGAAATTAGCAAATAAAAAGTAATAATTTGTATTCCATAGAAATACATACGATTTGTCATCATGCACAAAAAGGTATTCAAGCTTACTAAAAAAATAAAATAATATACTTTGATATTATTATTTTATTAAATAAAATAAATTATCTTATTTTCGTTAGCTATGTTAGACAAAATTCAATACGAGTTATGATATAAAGTAACAAAAATAAGCTAAAAACCCGTTTTTCTGCTGAAAATTAAAAAACTATATTGTAAATAAAGCAGTTATATTGTATAATAAATTAATCTACAATTTTGATAAATTGTGTATCTATGGTGGAATTGAACAGCAGGGTAACAATTCATTCATAATACATGAATTAAAATTAGTAAAAAAAGAAAATTTATTTAGGAGTGCAGTGATGAGCATTATGAAATTTAAAGATACATTCAAAAGAATGTATCGCCATTCAACTTATCGCATTTGGCTTTGGATACTTGGCTTCTTCACCATGCTTGTAACATTTGTTACTTATAAAGGCAAAAAAGGTAAAGATGAATTTGCCAAAATTAAAGCTGATGTGAGAGCTGAACTTGAAGCTTCTGATCTTAAAATAAAATTGCTTTCAGATGCTTTAGTTCAGGTTAAGAAGAAAAACCGGTATTTCAATAAAACAGTAAGCGAGTCTGAAGTTGAAAAACAGGCAAAAGCTATTGCAGATAAAAACTTTGAACAGATTTTGTTTGATAAAGCTAAAATTAAAGCTGAAATGGAAGGCGTAACAGAAGTTACTATGGCTTCTACATATGCATCTCTCATGGATAACAAATTGTTCTTGGCTCTTTCTGTCGTTTTGTCTTTTCCAATGTACATTGTAATGATTTTATTTACAAATCCGATTACAAAATATGCAGCTGACCGTATGGTTATGATGATATTTGTTCTGTTTGGTGTTACATGGCTTGTATTTACTATTCTTTACATTTCACCAATGGATCCAGCCTTAAACTCACTTGGACAGACAGCCACCCAAGAACAAGTAAACCGGTTTAATCATATTCACGGTCTAGATCAACCATATATTACTCAGTTGTGGAATGCTTTTAAAAATCTTATAACATTCAACCCTGGAAACTCTTATCAGGGTAATGAAAGCATAGCAGTCGCTCTTTCAAACAAGTTCCCAATTACATTGCAAGTTACATTCTTCTCAATGTTGGTTTCACTTGGCATTGCTATTCCATCTGGTATCATTTCAGCTGTTAAACAGTATTCATCATTTGACTATATCGCAATGTTTTTCGCATTGCTTGGACTTTCAATTCCAAACTTCTGGTTAGGTCTTATGCTGATTCTTGAATTTGCTATTAAACATAAAGTAGTCCCTGCTACATATCAGGTAGGTAATTTATCTACACTTATCATGCCAGCTATAGTTCTTGGTACTGGTATGTCCGCTTCTGTTGCGCGTATGACACGTTCATCTATGCTTGAAGTTAAAAACTCTGACTACATACTCACAGCTCGTGCAAAAGGTTTGCCAGAAAATAAAGTTATTCTAAAACATATTCTCGGTAATGCCATGATTCCTATTGTAACAACAATTGGTGGACAGTTTGGAGGTTTGCTTGGTGGTTCAGCGGTTACAGAAAAAGTATTCAATATAAATGGTATTGGTTCTTACATCGTTGAAAGACAGTATGTTCCTGATATTCCTGTTGTTTTAGCTGGTGTTGTTTATATTTCATTCGTTGTTTCTATTGTAAACTTGATAGTTGATATTCTTTATGCGGTTATCGACCCGCGTATCAAGTCTAAAATGAAGAATTATTAAGAAAGGAGAGAAACTTAAATGGCTAAAGAAATGAGCAAAAATCAAAGCCTGTATATAAAAAAGGTAAACAAAAGAAAATTAAGTGGCTCTCTCGAGTTTACAACATCAAGACTTTCGTGGCAGATTACCCTTGCGTTTACACTATATTTTGCATACATGGCAACAAAAGGTTCAGTTATTTGGGCAGCAGCTGCTGGGGTATACGGTCTTGGTTTCCTTATGCAGTACTATATTATCAAAAGAATTATTAAAGAAGTTACAGGAGAATCAGGTGAAATTTCATCTACAACCAGAAAAATGGGCTGGCTTTTACTTCCGTATATTTTGATTGGGGATTTCTTCATGTTCTCAGCAGGCTGTATGCTTGTTAAAAAAGAAAAAAATATTGAATATCAACTCAGTGTTTATTCTTTGCAGGTAACAATTTTCATTCTAATTGTAAGTGCTCTCAATCTATTTAAGGAAGAACAGTCTGACACATTTTGGTTAGGTATGGGGCTTTACGCATTGTATGCAATCTTTAATGTTGTTATCATTGGGGCTGTAAACAAATACACATTTAGCAAAAAACCAGATAAAAAATTCATGCCATTTGCTGTAATTTGTATCCTTGGTATTGCACTTGGTAATGTTTTCTCATTCCTTCTTGGCATTATTGCAATTGGTAAATATCGCAATAAAAATGAAGAAATCAGTGTTAACTGGATTGATGTTATCCGCCGCTTGTTTAAAAATTACATGGCGGTTGTAGGTATGTTTATCGTTATTTTCCTTTTGTCAGTATCAATTGCGTCATCATTGACATTTGATTACGATATTGCAATCTCAAATAACTTTATGGCCAGACTTGCTAAACCAAGTCTTATGTATCCATTTGGATGCGACGAATATGGTCGTTGTGTATTTACAAGAATCATATTCGGTGCAAGAATTTCTCTTATAGTTGGTATCGTTTCAACACTTGCTCCAATCGTTGCAGGTGGCCTTCTTGGTGCTATTGCAGGTTACTATGGTGGTAAGACCGATAATATTATCATGCGTTTATTGGATGTTCTTAATGCTGTTCCAAGTATACTTCTTGCAATCGCAATTATAGCTGCTTTTGGTACAAGCACTATTAACCTTATTCTTGCTTTATCAATTGGCGGTATACCTGGCTATGCAAGAACAGTTCGTGCACAGGTTATGGGTGTTGCTAACCAAGAATTTGTTGAAGCTGCAAAAGCTTGTGGTGCTAAAGATGCTACAGTAATTTTGAGACATATTATTCCTAACTCATTAGCTCCAGTTATTGTAGGCGCAACTATGGGTATTGGTTCTGCTGTTCTTTCAACATCATCATTCTCATATCTAGGTATTGGTGTTCCATCACACATTCCAGAATGGGGAAATGTACTTAAAGCAGGTTCGCAGTTCCTCGAAAGCAACCCTTATATTGCTATTTTCCCAGGGCTTGCAATCATTATTATCGTTCTAGCATTTAACTACTTTGGTGATGGCTTGCGCGATGCACTTGACCCTAAACTTAAATAATAACAGGAGGCAAAAATGGATAAAAATATAGTTTTAGACGTTAAAAACCTTCATGTTCATTACGTTACAGACGATGCAACCGCAAAAGCTGTAAATGGTATTGATTTCCAAGTAAAAGAAGGCGAAGCCCTTGGACTTGTTGGTGAAACAGGCGCTGGTAAAACAACAACTGCGCTTTCAATCATGCAGCTAATTCCTGACCCACCAGGAATTATTGTTGATGGCGAAATCAACTTTGAAGGTAAAAATGTAATTTATAATACAGATAAAGAAAACCAGGCAATGCGTGGTAATGGTATTGCTATGATTTTCCAGGATCCAATGACTGCTCTTAACCCAGTTATGACTGTAGGAGATCAGTTATCAGAAGTTGTTCTTACACACGAAAAAATTTCAAAATCTGAAGCAAAACAGCGTGTAATTGAGCTTCTTGAAATCGTTGGTGTTAAACGCGACCGTTATGATGACTATCCACACCAATTCTCAGGTGGTCAGAAACAGCGTGTTGTTATCGCAATGAGTCTTTTGTGCAACCCAAAACTTCTTATTGCTGACGAACCAACAACTGCGCTGGATGTTACCATTCAGGCACAGGTTCTTGACATTATAAACCAATTACGTGAAAAATATAAAATGTCTATGATACTCATTACACATGACCTAGGTGTTGTTGCTGAAACATGTGAAAATGTTGCTATTATGTATGCAGGAAATATTGTTGAATCTGGTTCAGTAAAAGAAGTTTATCTCAATCCAAGACACCCATATACAAGAGGATTGTTTGATTCTATTCCAAAATTGGATGATGAATCAGCAGAACTTGTTCCTATTGAAGGTGCGATTTCTAACGCAGCAGATCTCCCAACAGGATGTCACTTTCATCCACGTTGCCGTTACTGTCAAGAAATATGTAAACATCAGCGGCCACCACAAAGAGGCACAGGTAGTCATAAATTTATGTGCCACTTTGATTTGTTTAGTGAGGAGGCAAAATAATGGAAAATAAAGAAAATAAGGTTTTGATTGAAACTAAACGTCTTAAAAAATACTTTCCTGTACCTGCAGGTTATCTCCATGCAGTTGATGATGTCAATCTTACAATCAATAAAGGTGAAACATTAGGTATTGTAGGAGAATCTGGTTGTGGTAAATCTACATTGGGACGTGTAATTCTTCGTTTACATGAAGCAACAAGTGGTGATGTTCTTTATGACGGAATGAACATAAATAACTTTTCTGATGATGAAATGCGCCATATGCGTCAAAATATGCAGATTATATTCCAAGATCCATATGCATCCCTTAACCCACGTATGACAATTGGACGGATTATTGAAGAACCTCTTAAGCTTCATAAGATTTATAAAACAGCTGAAGAAAGAAGAAAAAGAGTAGAAGAATTGATGGAACTTGTTGGATTACCAATGCGCTCATATAGTCAGTATCCACACGAATTTGATGGCGGTCGTCGTCAGCGTGTAGTTATTGCTCGTGCATTATCAATCAATCCACAATTTATTGTTTGTGATGAACCTGTTTCAGCTTTGGATGTTTCAGTTCAGGCACAGATTCTTAATCTTCTTATGGATTTGCAGAAAAAAATTGGTCTTACATATATGTTCATTTCACATGACTTATCAGTTGTTAAACATATTTCAACTAATATTGGCGTTATGTATCTTGGACAGCTTATAGAAAAAGCTCCAAAAAATGACATTTTTGCAAAGCCACTTCATCCATACACAATAGCTTTGCTTTCAGCTATTCCATCAGTAAATGTTCTTGAAAAAAGTAAGAAAGTTATCTTAAAGGGCGAAATTGTTTCACCAATTAACCCAAAAGTAGGTTGTCGTTTTGCAACACGTTGTCCTTTTGCAACAGAAAAGTGTACTTCGGAAAATCCAGTGTTCGAAGAAGCAGCACCAAACCATTTTGTTGCATGTCACAGATGGAGAGAAGTTGCTGATGGTACTCTTCAATATAGCACTAATTAAAATTATTACAAAGTGGTAAATTTCAATTTACCACTTTACAAAATAAACATAATTGTAGTATCATATTTTCATAAACAAGTTTACTTGTTTTAGAGATGGTGATAGGCCACATTTAGGCTACACATAAAAACAATTTTATTAAGGAGACGAAACCAATGAAAAAATTACTTGCTTTGGCTCTTAGCGTAGTTATGGCTTTTTCTATGGTTGCTTGTGGTTCTAACGATGAAAAACCAAAAGTAGAAACAAAACCAGAAACCATTACTATTCTTGGCCAGTCATCAGGAGAAGCTGATCTTAATATTCTTCGCGACCAGCTTACAAAAGCAGGCTACACAGTGGAAATCAATATGCAGCCTGACTATTCAAGTTTCCAGTCAGCATTGTCAGCAGGTAACTACGACCTTGCTTTAACAGGTTGGACAACAGTTACAGGTAACGTAGACTATGCTGTACGTGGTATCTTCCATTCAACAGGGGATTACAACAATTCACCAATAGTTGACGAAAAGATTGACGAATTAGTTGACAAAGGTGCAACAGAAACAGCTACACAGGCTGTTTCTACTTACTCAGAATTGGAATCATACCTAGTAGGTGAAAAAGCTTACATTGTTCCACTCTACTCAACCATGAAAAACTTGGCTTATAACAACCAGCTTGTTAAGAGTGAATCAGTATCACAGCCAAAATCACGCCCAGGTCGTTGGGAAATGTTCGAATATGTTGATTCTAAACTTAACGAAACAAGACCTCTTGTTTTGACACAGTCTTCATCTACACCATCAACACTTGACCCAATTCAGGCTAACGATGGTACAATGAACTCATTGTCAGGTAATATGTATATCAAAATCGTAAACCTTACAGATGATGATCAGATTACAACAGATAGCTCACTTTCACACTCATACGCAATTGCTGAAGGTAACAATGAGTACTACTTCCTTCTTAGAGACGATGTTTTCTTCTCAAAAGCTGAAAATGGTCATGCTGCTAACACAGGTGTAATGGTAGGCGGCGAAGATGTAGTTTATTCACTTGAAAGAGCTTGCAACAAAGATAGCGTTGCATCACATAAAACATATACACTTCATAACCATATGCAAACAATTGAAATGGTTACAGACCTTAATGAACTTAATACAGTTAAAGATTCAGATACAGGTGCAACAATCTTGGATACATTGAAAAAAGGTATCGATGGCGAAATCACAGCTTTGACAAATAAAGATGAAAATGTTGATAACGCAAACGGAACATATCAGGTTATTAAAGTAACAACAACACAACCATTCCCACAGGTACTTAATTACCTTGCTCACCAATCAGCAGGTATACTCAATAAAGAACAGGTTGAAGCTTACAATAGCAAATTTTCTGTAGAATCATATGATCCTACTAAAGATGTTTGTTATGGTGACTTTGCAGCTGTTAAATCAGGCGATTCAAATATGCTCTGGTGTTCAGGCCCTTACCAGTTTATCTCTGTAGATGACTATGGCATTAAATTTGAAGCTAACCCAGGTTACATGGCTGATGAAAAAGAATTTACATCAAAAATCAATAATATCTACATGAAGTTCATTAAAGATGCTTCAGCTGCTAACTCAGCATTCCGTGCTGGTGAAATTGATGTTATAAGCATTACAAAGACTTCAGATATTCCAACAATTGAACAGGATTCTAAATTTACAGTTATGTCACGCCCATCAAATGGTGTAACATACTGCACATTTAACCTAAAAGAAGGTAGCAAATTTAACAATGTAGATCTTCGTTTGTCAGTTCTTCATGCTATCAATCAGGAAGAATTTGTTGCATTTAACGATGGCTATGTAATGCCTGTTTACTCAACAGTTGGTACAATTCTTGAAACTGGTAATAAGCATGTATTTGACCTTAATAAGAGTGCAGAACATCTTGCTGCTTATCAGGCAACAGTTGCTTAATCTTTTAGAATATTTGGCAATATTAAAAGGACACCATTTAAGGTGTCCTTTTTGTTTTTCATTTAATTGATTTAAGTTTAAAAGTTTTCAACATTTTTTTAATTTTTGTTGATAATTATATAAAATATAAGGATTTAATTTGAGATAAAAATTATATTTATAATATAAAATTTACTTTTGCTTTATTATGTAGATATAGCGACACACAAACTATTTATTTGATATAAAAATCTGATTGAAATAGATAATTTTATTAGATTTTTATTTTAATTATTGTAAATAGATTATATTTGTCGTACAATAAAATTGTATTAAACTCGAAAATATAAATGGAGGTAAAAATGAAAAAACTTGAACTTAAAGATTTTTATGACTACAAATTTTTATCAGGTATACTTTTTTCACCTAATAAGGCAAATGCTTTGTTTATGGTAAAAATAGCCGATAAAGCTAAAAATGGATATAAAAGCGATTTATGGCTTTTAGATTCTAAAACTAAGCAAATAAAACAGTTAACAAGTCTGGGAGATATAGGCATTTATGCATGGTTAAATAATGATGAAATTATTTTTACAGCAACAAGAGATACACAAATAAAAGAAAAAATTAAAAATGGTGAAGCCTGGACAATTGTTTACAAGTTGTCTTTGAATGGTGGAGAGGCAGTAGAATTTTTTAGATTGCCACGTATAGTTACAGGAATCAAAGTAGCGGAAGAAAATAATATTGTTCTTTCAATTTTAAAATCAAATCTATATCCAAATATAGAAAATATGGATGAAGTTCAAAAATCTAAAGCTTTAATAGAACAAAAAGAAAATTTGGATTATGAAGTCATAGATGAACTTCCATTCTGGGGGAATGGCGTTGGTTTTACAAATGGTAAACGTAATGAAATTTATGTTTATGATGTAAAAGAAAAAAGTTTAAAAGCCGTTAGTGCGTATCCATTTGACGCATCCGTAGAAGCAGTAAAAAACAACACGATTCTTTATACTGTTGATAGTTTTGAAAATGGTTTAGCTGAAATGAAAAATTCTCTCTGGTTATATAATATTGTAACAGGAGAAAATAAAGAGCTTTTGAAAAAAGATAATTGGAAAGTAATTCAAGCAGGCTTTTCCTCGGATAAAATCTGGGTTCTTGCAACAAACAATGATTCTTATGGACTTAATCAAAATCCAAAACTTTATTTCTATGAAGATGGAAAGCTTAATGCTTGGCTCGATAAAGATATTAGCTACGGAAGTAGCGTACGTAGTGATTGTAGACTTGGAGAAGGAAAACAATTCTTTACTTGTGATTATGGTGTAGCATTCGTTTCAACTGAAAATTATAATTCATATATAAACACACTTACTCTATCTGGAAATCATGTGATACTACCAATGAAAAACGGATCAGTTGATTGCTTTGATAAATCTGCTGACGGCACGTTATATTTTGTTGGTATGCGCGATAATAAGTTGCAAGAGATATATGGCATAAAAAATGGTGTGGAAGAAAAAATAACATCATTTAACGACGATATTTTAAATAATAAGTCATTATCAATACCAGAACATTTTACATTTGAAAATGAAGGCAATGAACTAGATGGATTTGTATTAAAGCCAACCGATTTTGATGAAAATAAAAAATATCCTGCAATTCTGGATATTCATGGCGGGCCAAAAACAGTTTTTGGAGATGTATTTTTTCATGAAATGCAAGTATGGGCTAATATGGGATATTTTGTTTTTTATACTAACCCTAGGGGTGGAGATGGCCGTGGCAACGAGTTTGCTGATATTAGAGGCCGTTATGGTAAGGAAGATTATTCGGACATAATGAAATTTACGGATATTATCTTACAAAGATATCCACAGATTGATGAAACTAAAGTTGGTGTAACAGGTGGTAGCTATGGTGGTTTTATGACTAATTGGATTATAGGCCATACTGATAGATTCGCAGCTGCTGTAAGTCAAAGAAGCATTTCTAACTGGATTTCCATGGGATATACTAGTGATATTGGTTATTTCTTCTCTAAAGATCAAACTGATAGCACACCTTGGATTGATGCAGATAAAATGTGGGAACAGTCTCCATTAAAATATGCAGATAAGGTGAAAACACCTACATTGTTTATTCATGCAGATGAAGATTATCGTTGCCCATTATCTGAAGGTATACAGATGTTTAGTGCGTTGAAATATCACGGAGTAGATTCAAGACTTTGCATATTTAAAGGTGAAAATCACAAATTAAGTAGTAGTGGTAAACCTTTACATCGTCAACGCCGTCTTGAGGAAATTACAAACTGGTTTGAAAAATATCTTAAATAATGAAAAAATCCCCGTTAATCCGGGGATTTTTTGTTAATAGTATTGTATACTTACAAATCTAAGCTGTAATAATTAAATCGTGATTATTGTATTTTTAGATGACTGTTTACAATAAATTGAATATTTGAGATTTATTCGATAAATTATAAATAAATTTTATTAAGGTAATATTGTCGTATATTATAAATTGAACATGTTAAAAAATAAATTAGTCTATAAATCTAGTTTATTTTTTATTATCAGTTTGCAAATTGTTTTACAATTTCAACAACAGTCATAACACATTTTTCCATATCTTCTTCAGTTATACATTCATATCTACCATGAGCATTCATGCCACCAGTACCAAGATTTGGACAAGGAAGTCCCATATAGCAAAGTCTTGCGCCGTCAGTTCCACCACGAACAGCTTCGCTCTTAGGAACACCACCAATTGCCCTTATAGCATTTTCAGCATATGTAACCACTTCGTAGTGCGGTAAAATAGCTTCTTTCATATTTCTGTACTGTTCATGTAGATTTAAAATACAACTTCCTTCACCATATTTATTATTGATGAATTTTGCTATTGTTTTCATCATATTTTGTTTGTCTTCGATTTTCTTTTCATCGTGGTCACGAATAATATATTCAAGCGTTGTTTTTTCTGTTGACCCTGTTGTGTTAATAAGATGATAGAATCCTTCAAATCCTTCAGTATGTTCAGGCTTTTCAAATATAGGTAATAAACTGTTAAATTCAAATGCCATATACTGGCTATTAATCATCTTTCCTTTAGCAGAGCCAGGGTGAATTGAATATCCATTAAATTCAACTTGAGCTGATACAGCATTAAAGTTTTCATAAGCGATATAATCCCATTCTCCCCCATCCACAGTATATGCAAGTTTTGCACCAAATCCTTCAACATCAAAAAGGTCTACACCATGACCGATTTCTTCATCGGGAGTAAATGCGATTGCGATTTTGCCATGTGGAATTTTTTTATCAATAATAATTTTTATTGCTTCAAGAATCTCAGCAATCCCTGCTTTGTCATCAGCACCAAGAAGTGTTGTTCCGTCAGTTGTAATCAATTTACAACCTTTAAGTTTCGATAGAGCAGGAAATTCTTTAGGTGAGAGAATATGTCCACTACCTTTAAGAAGAACATCACCACCATCATAATTTTCAATAATCTGTGGTTTTATGCCAAATCCGTTAAATTCAGGGGCAGTATCCATATGAGCAACAAAACCAACGCAAGTTTTGTCTTCATATCCTTTAGTTGCTGGAAGATACGCATAGACTGTTCCATTTTTTATACGAATACCACATAAATTTAATTCTTCCATTTCACGAACAAGAAAGTTAGCAACATCAAGTTGAATTTGTGTTGAAGGTATTAAGCCACTTTTGGAATCTGACGGTGAATCAATTTTGATATAATTTAAAAATCTGTCTAATACACTCACTTTATTTCCTCCTAAATATAATTTATTATATAATAACATAATTGTTCATATATTTGTATACAAATATTGGATAAACTTTACAATTCGCTATAAAAATGTTAACATATCGGTATAAATTTAAGTCTTATAGAGAGAAATAGTACTATGAATAACAAAAGTAAATATAATTGGAAACCAGCAGTCTGTTTTACGTTGCTTTTAGTTTTTACAGCATTTGTTTTGATTGTAAATCATAATTATAACGCAAGCTTTAGATATAAAATTGATGGATGCAGTTTTTCTACTGAGGGAACAGCAGATGTAACCTATGATGAGGAAATATTTGTATTTACAGCAAAAGATATTACAGAGAATAAAATAAGAATAACATCCAATACATTACCTTTAGAAGAGGGCGAGTATGAATATGAATTGCAGTATTCGCTTTCAAATGTAGATAGTGCACAATTAGATATGTACAGCCTTAGCTACCTAAATTCAGATAATACAACTGGCAAAAAGTTTATCTCAGAAAATATTCTGGGAGAAAAAAGCAGTATTAAAGGTACTTTTGTGGTTGATAAAGATATTACTGATTCTGTGTTTTGCTTAACTGTCCCACAAGGCGCAGAAATTTCTATAGCAAAGATTACCCTTTCATCCGATAATGTCATAATGAGTGATTACTATATATGGTTAGTTTTTGCTGTTCTTGCTTATATATTAGTAATGTATATGGCATATGCTAAAAAAGAACTTTGTAAGCATGTTTTATATAAAAATAATTTTATTTCTGGCAGAAAAATTAGCTTTATCTTATTGATGATAATGGTTGCTACATCAATTTTCGCAATGTTACCACTTTTAACAACAGATGTAGCAGGTGGATATGATTTATTGTACCATCTTAATAGGTTTGAAGGCATAGCGCAAGGACTCAAAGAAGGACAATTCCCAGTAAGAATTCATACAACTCTATTAAAAGGATATGGATATCCTAATAGTATTTTTTATCCTGAATTGTTTTTCTATTTCCCAGCAATTTTGCGTGTTCTTGGAATGAGTATTGTAGGATGTTACAAAATGTTTGTTTTTGTAATCAATCTAATGACAATTTTCATTGCTTATATTTCATTTTCAAAACTTCTTTCATCAAGGCTTGGTGGAATATTGGCTGCTACATTGTTCACTATTTCACCATATAGATTGGCTTGTATACATGAGCGTTGTGCAATAGGCGAATATCTGGCAATGGCTTTTCTGCCTTTGGTTTTTTACGGCTTATATGCGGTTTTATTTGGAAATAAAAAAGACTGGAAATACCTTTGCGTTGGTGCCGCCGCTTTATTGCAGTCGCACATATTGACAACAGAAATTGCTGTTTTCTTTTGCGGAATAATAACTATATGCGCAATTCCTAAGTTGTTTGGTCCTGAAAAAAGAATTTTTCCTGTTTTGAAGGCGTTGGTATTTGCGGTTTTACTTAATGTATGGTTTTTAGTTCCGTTCTTACTTATGACATTACAACTTAATGTTGCTGTTTTCAGAAGAGATATCTCATTGGCTAAAAATGCTGTAATAAGTATAAATGAACTGTTTTCAATTATTTTCTTGCGTAGCATAAAGCCGAATGCTGCTGGTATTTCCCCAACAGGTATGGGATTTGCGTTTTTAACCGTATTGATATTACTTTCTATATATCTTATAGTTAAAAATAATGAAACCGATATAAGAAGAATAAAACTCCGGAAAATAGGAAAGATTTGTATATATGTAACTATATTTACAATGATTATATCTGTGCATCTTTTTCCATGGGAACTTATCCAAACTATACCATTAGTCGGAAAAGTAGTAGGTTCTTTGCAGTTTGTATATAGAACTTTTTCTGTAACAATGATGTGTTTGTCGTTGATTTGTGCAATATTTATGTTACTCATTGATAATGACTTCTTGAACAGAATTATTATATCATTTGCTATTGTCATAATAACGGCATTTAGCGCGAACATATATCTTGATACTATAAACACATATGCATATATACCACATCAAGGAGATAAGTATGTTTATGATTTAATGTTGTATCGGGGCGATGGAATTGCATTGGGAGAATATGTTCCAGGCAACAGTTCTGTTATAGATATGCTCACAAGAGAACCATGCATTACTACATCAGATGAAAATATTACTATAACTAATGTTGAGCGAAATGGTGGAAATATTTCATTTGACTATGAAATAAGTAGTTATGATGAAAGTACAAAATATACTGCGATAATGCCGTTGACTTTTTACCCAAGTTATAATGCAAACATAAATGGAATTGATTACGATACTGAAGCTGGTGGTTATAACTATGTACAGGTTACATTTCAACAACAATCTGGTAATGTTAAAGTTTCATATAGACAGCCTACATTGTTTGTACTATCAACAATTGTAACAGTTATTTCAATCTTGCCGTTTATATTTTGGAACAAAATAGAAGAAAGAGTTAAAAAGAAAAAAGTATAACTTTTAATCTGCGGCAAGGTAAGTTTGTCGCAGATTTTTTATTAAATTTGTAATATTTTTTTTAATAAATTATTGTAGCACTTTAATTATTTGTAAAAATATGATAAAATATTATAGTTTATAATATTTTATCAATGAAGCGTTCGCTTGGAGGATATATTTATGTTTAAAGATAAAACTCTTTTAATTACAGGTGGTACAGGTAGTTTTGGCCACACAGTTCTAAATCATTTTATTACAACAGACATAGGCGAAATTCGTATTTTTTCAAGAGATGAGAAAAAACAAGATGATATGCGTCATGAACTTCAGGTTAAATACCCTATTGAAAGTCAAAAAGTTAAATTTTATATTGGTGATGTAAGAGATATAGATAGTGTAAATAATGCTATGAATGGTGTCGATTTCATTTTTCATGCAGCAGCTCTTAAACAGGTTCCATCATGTGAATTTTTCCCAATCGAAGCAGTGAAAACGAATATACTTGGTACAGAAAATGTTTTGACCAGTGCTATTGCACATGGAGTAAAGAAAGTTGTTTGTCTTTCAACAGATAAAGCGGCATACCCAATCAATGCAATGGGAATTTCTAAAGCTTTGATGGAAAAGGTTATTACAGCAAAATCAAGAACTGTTGATGCTGAAAAAACAACAATTTGCTGTACTCGTTATGGCAATGTTATGTGTAGCCGTGGTAGCGTTATTCCACTTTTTAGAGACCAAATTAGATATGGTAAGCCTCTTACAATCACAAATCCTGACATGACTCGTTTTCTTATGAATCTTGATGAGGCTGTTGACCTTGTTGTATTTGCATTTACACATGGTCAACCTGGCGACCTCTTTGTTCAAAAGTCACCAGCATGTACAATAGGAGATTTGGCAAAAGCAACTCAAAAATTATTTGGCGAGACAGATGTTAGAATTATAGGTGAAAGACACGGTGAAAAACTTTTCGAAACACTTCTTACAGAAGAAGAAGCAGCAAAAGCTATAGATATGGGCGGATATTATCGAGTTCCCGCAGACAATCGTGATCTTAATTATGATAAATATTTCGTAGAAGGTAATACTGAAGAAAAAAGCATTCATCAGTATACAAGTCACAATACAGAAAGACTTACTGTTGATGGAATAATTGATAAAATGATGACAACTGATTACATCAAAGAGGAGCTTGCAAACCTTGAAAAATAAAAAGATTTTAATCACAGGTGCAAATGGATTTGTAGGTAAAAACCTAACAGCTACACTTTTGCAAAAAGGGTATACTAATATATATATATACGATAGACAAAGCACATATGAAGAACTTGAAAAATATTGTAGTGAATGTGAATTTGTTTTCCATCTAGCAGGGGTAAATCGCCCAAAAGATGCAAAAGAATTTTACGAAGGAAATACCAATTTTTCAAAAATACTTCTGGATACATTAGCTAAAAATGGAAATAAATGCCCAGTTCTTGTATCTTCTTCTATACAGGCACTACTTGATAATGATTATGGTAAAAGCAAGAAAATGGGTGAAGAATTGTTTTTTAGCAATAATAATAACCCTGCTTTTATAGTAAGACTTTATGGCATTTTTGGAAAATGGTCAAAACCTAATTATAATACGGTAGTGGCTACATTTTGTTATAATATGGCTCATGGATTACCACTTGTGGTTAATGATCCAGATAAAGAGCTTACACTTTGTTATATTGATGATGTAATATCTAAATTTGTTGATATACTAGAAAATACTGGTGATTATAATCCAGGCTTTTTTGAAATTGATACAATTCATAAAATTACTTTAGGAAAACTTGCAAAGAAAATCGAAGAATTTGGTAAAAATCGCGAAACACTTGTTATGCCAAATTTGAATTCTTTATTAGATCAAAGACTTTATGGTATGTATCTTTCTTATTTAGATAAAGATAATTTTTCATATAAATTAAAGAAAAATGAAGATAATAGAGGATGGTTATCTGAATTTATACGAAGTGAAAGCTTTGGTCAAATTTTTATTTCTACAACAAAACCTGGTATAACGAGAGGCGATCATTGGCATCACACAAAAGTTGAAAAATTCTTTGTAATCAAAGGCAAGGCTGAAATTTCGCTTAGACATATGATTACAAATGAAATTATCCGTTACCTAGTTGATGGAAATGAACCTACAGTCGTTGATATACCAGTTGGATATACACACAACATTAAAAATATAGGCGAAAACGAACTTATTTGTCTTTTTTGGTCAAGCCAAATGTTTGATACTGAAAATCCTGATACTTATTATACAAAGGTAGATTTATGAAAAAATTAGTTATTCTTGGGTTTGGTGGATTGGGAAGAACTGTAGAGGATGTTGTAATCTCTGCAAAACTTTTTGATGATATTATTTTCTTAGATGATAATATAATTGACAAAAAAGTTTTAGGGAAATGTGTAGAATTTAAAAAATTTATTAACAATGACACACAGTTTTATCCTGCATTTGGAAATAACAACTTGAGAATAGAATGGATGAATATGATGCGCTCAAATGGTGCTAAAATAGCTAAAATAATTCATCCATCTGCTTATATAGGCAGAAATACTGAAATTGGCGAAGGTTGTGTCATATTGCCTAATGCAGTTGTTAACACAACAGCAGTGATTAAGACTGGATGTATAGTTAATTTTGGGGCAGTTATTGATCACGATGTAGTTATAGAAAAGGGTGTGCATCTTTGTATGAATAGTACAATAAAAGCACATAATCGAATACCTCCTTTTGCCAAAATTGAGGCAGGCCAGACTATATTTAATAATACTTTCAAACGGGAGATTCAAAATGAGTAAACTCAGACTAATGACAATTATCGGCACAAGACCTGAAATTATCCGTCTTGCTGCAACTATTAAAAAATGTGATAAATATTTCGACCAAATACTTGTTCATACTGGTCAAAACTATGATTATGAGTTGAATCAGGTGTTTTTTGATGACTTGGGTCTTCGTGTGCCAGACTTCTATTTAGATGCAGTAGGTGGTGATTTAGGCGAAACTATTGGTAACATAATAGCAAAGTCATATAAACTTATGTTAGAACAAAAGCCAGATGCTTTGCTCGTTCTTGGGGATACAAATTCATGTCTATCTGCAATTAGTGCTAAAAGACTCCATATACCTATTTTTCATATGGAAGCTGGAAACAGATGTTTTGACGAATGTCTTCCTGAAGAAACAAATCGTAGGATTGTTGACCATATTTCGGATGTAAATCTTTGTTATTCTGAGCATGCTAGAAGATATCTCAACGCAGAAGGTACAGCTAAAGAAAGAACTTATGTTACAGGTAGCCCTATGGCAGAAGTTTTACATGAAAATCTTGAGCAGATTAAGTCTTCAAAAGTTTTAGAAAAACTTGGACTTGAAAAAGGAAAATATATTCTTCTTTCAGCACATAGAGAAGAAAATATTGATACAGAAACAAATTTCTTTAATTTAATGAATGCAGTAAACGCTTTGGCGGAAAAATATGATATGCCAATACTTTATTCATGTCATCCAAGAAGTGCTAAATTTATAAAGCAAAGAAATTTTGTTTTTGATAATAGAGTTATTCAAAATAAACCTTTAGGTTTCCACGATTATAATAATTTGCAAATGAATGCTTTTGCGGTGGTGTCTGACAGTGGAACTCTTCCAGAAGAAAGTAGCTTCTTTTTATCAGTCGGAAATCCGTTTCCTGCAGTATGTATTCGTACTTCAACTGAAAGACCAGAAGCTATGGATAAGGGAAATTTTATTCTTGCAGGAATTACAACTGAGCAGGTTTTACAAGCAGTTGATACAGCTGTTTCAATGAATCAAAATGAAGATTATGGCATACCTGTACCAAATTATATAGAAGAAAATGTATCAACAAAAGTAGTTAAGATTATTCAAAGTTACACCGGGATTGTTAATAAAATGGTGTGGAGAAAATATTAATATAAATTAAGGAATGTTGATTTGAAAAAGAAAGTTTTAATCATAAGCCAACATTTTTGGCCTGAAAATTTCAGAATAAGTGATATAGCCACAGGTTTTGTTGAGAATGATATTGATGTGGATATTATATGTGGAATACCTAACTATCCGAATGGTGTTATTCCCAAAGGTTATGGGTGGTTTAAAAACAAAAAACAGAATTTTAATGGTGTGAATGTTTATAGAACATGGGAAATTGCTCGTAAAGATAACACTAATATTAGAATATTTTTAAATTACATTTCCTATCCTTTTTTTGCTTCGTTCAAAGTACTTTCTTTTTTACATAAAAAATATGATGCTGTTTTCTGTTATGAAACCAGCCCTGTATATATGATTTTTCCCGCCGTAGTGTATTCAAAATTGAAAAAAGTTACTTTGACAACATATGTATTGGACTTATGGCCTGAAAATCTTTATTCAGTACTTAATATTAAAAATAAATTTTTGCGTTTTCTTGTTAGGAGTACAAGCCATTGGCATTATAAAAAATGTGATAAGTTAATTGCAATGTCACCATCTTTGAATAATACCTTACAAAAAATAACTGGTAAGGAAAAAGAAAAAATTGCAACGATTCCGCAATATTGCGAAAAGTTTTACGAACAAGATATTGTAGATGAAAAGTTGAGTGAAAAGTATAAGAACTATTTTAAAATTGTATATGCTGGTAATATCAGCCCCGCACAAAATCTTGAAGTAGCAGTGGACGCAGCGGCATTACTGAAAAATGATGGCATAAAAGATATAAAATTTATTATTGTTGGTGACGGTATGTCAAAAACACAGATAGAAAAATATGTGCATTACAAACAGGTTGATGAATATTTTGATTTTATTGGTTCAAAACCTGTTACAGATATGCCAATATACCATACTTTAGCTGATGCCCTTTTTGCACCATTAGCTAAGAGTGATGATTTAGGTCTCACAATTCCAGCAAAAATAACCAGTTATATGGCAGGAGGCAAACCAATACTTACCTGTATAGATGGGGAAGGCAGTTTTGTAATTGAAAAGGCAAATGCCGGATTCACTGCTCCTAGTGGTGATAGCAAAACACTATATGAAAACATATTAAAACTTTATAATATGCCAAAACAAGATAGAAATATATTGGGCATGAATGCAAGAAATTATCATTTTGAAAATCATAGTAGAGATAAAGTATTAAAACAACTTATAGATTTTATTTTAGATTAAAATGGAGGAAATTCTCTTGAAAATACTGGTTATAATTCCATGTTATAACGAGCAGGAAAGCATAGAAAGAGTAGTTGAAAATTTGAAAGATAAAGCCCCTTTTGCTGACTATCTTATTATAAATGACTGCTCAACCGATAATAGTGAAAAAATACTTCACGATAATAAAATGAATTATATTTCAAATCCTGTTAACCTAGGTATAGGTGGTGGCGTGCAGGCAGGTTATTTGTATGCAAAGCAAAATGATTATGACATTGCCGTTCAAATGGATGGTGATGGGCAGCATGATCCAAAGTATCTTGCTGATGTATGCAGACCAGTTATTGACGGCATAGTTGATATGGCTATTGGTTCAAGATTTATAAAAAAAGAAGGATTTCAATCCTCCTTTATGCGTAGGCTTGGAATCAATATAATTTCTTTCCTGATAAAAATTCTAACAGGCAAAAAAGTTTATGATGTTACAAGTGGATACCGTGCTTGTAATCGAAAGCTCATAGATTATTTTGCTGATAATTATGCAGATGACTATCCAGAGCCAGAAGCAATTATGAAATGTGTTATGAATGGATTTAATGTAGGTGAAGTGCCTGTTATTATGGAAGAAAGACATGGTGGAGTGTCAAGTATACGAAGTTTTAAAAGTGCGTATTACATGATTAAAGTTTGTCTTGCCTTGATTGTAGACCGAATATCAATAACAAAGAAAGCAGGTAAATAATTATGTTTATTATAGAATTTATTAAGAATAATTTTACATTGCAGCACCTGCTTATAGTTGGTTCATTCGTACTTTTTAGTATGATTGTATGGCTTATAAAAAAAGGAAAAATTGAAGTTAAATATTCAATTATATGGTTAGCTTTCAGTATAACAATGATTTTGTTTGCTCTTTTTCCATATATCGTTTATGTTCTAGGTGATATAATAGGAGTTATAAATCCTGTTAACTTTATATTCCTCACACAGATTATATTTATTTTGCTTATCATGCTTTCTTTGTCAGCGGTTATTTCTGGCTTCTCAAAGAAAATTAAGCGACTCGCACAATCAAATGCCTTGCTTGAAAAAAGAATAAGAGAGCTTGAAGAAAAAATGAACAAAAGATAGGTTTATTTCTATATTATCTGAAAGGAAGTAGAGATGCTTTTTAACTCTGTCAGCTTTTTAATATTTTTTCCGATAGTAGTAATTGTATATTTTGCTATTCCGAAAAAATTTAAAAACCACTGGTTACTTATTGCCAGTTATTATTTCTATATGTCATGGCAACCAGTATATGCGTTGTTGATATTATTTAGCACAATTACTACTTTTTATTGTGCTGTTTTAATTGATAAAGCCGATACACAAAAAAAGAAAAAGTTGTATTTAACAGTTAATATTTTACTTAATATAGTAATTTTATTTTATTTTAAATATTTTAATTTTTTTATTGAAACAATACTCTTGTTTTTCCCTAATCTTAGTATCAGTAAAAACAATAATATGCTTGCAGTTGTTGGCATTTCTTTTTATACTTTTCAATCTCTTGGATATACAATTGATGTATATAAAGGAAAAGTAGAAAGAGAGCATAATTTTCTTACATATGCACTGTTCGTAAGTTTCTTTCCACAACTTGTCGCTGGACCTATTGAGCGTAGTAGTAACTTTTTGCCCCAACTTCATCAAACATATAAATTTGAATATAACCGAGTAACTGATGGCCTTGTTCTTATGGCATGGGGATTCTTTAAAAAACTTGTTATTTCAGATGGAGCAGCATTAATTGTAAATATCGTCTATAATGATGTTACAAGATTTACTGGGATACAACTACTAATGGCAACAATATTGTTTGCTTTCCAAATATACTGTGATTTTTCAGGTTATTCAGATATAGCTATTGGTGCTGCAAATGTAATGGGATATAAACTTATGAGAAATTTCAATCATCCATATTTTGCACAGAGCATATCTGATTTTTGGCGTCGATGGCATATTTCATTATCTGGATGGTTCATGGATTATGTTTATATACCTTTAGGCGGGTCAAGAAAAGGTGAAAAAAGAACATATATAAACATGCTTATAACATTTCTTGTAAGCGGACTATGGCATGGTGCATCTATAACATTTGTTATTTGGGGACTCATAAATGGCCTTTTAAATATAATCAATAGATTTTTTTATAACAAGATAGGAAAAACAAGAAGTGAAAATCCAATTATATGTGTACTAAAAGCTATTTGTACATTTATAATGATAGATTTCACATGGATATTTTTTAGAGCGAATAACATTAAAGATGCACTTTATATAGTTAATAATTTATTTTCTGATTTGTCCTTATGGTTTGTTAATGGATATTTTGTAAGTGCAATGAAAGACATAAGATTCTATGCTAATAATGGTATAGTTATATTTATTTGTATTGCTTTTATGTTTATTATAGAGCTATGGGAAGGAAAATCAGAATTAACAAATCGTATAAATAATTCGATATGGCTACTAAGATGGGCTTTCTATTATGCGATTATAATATTAATAATATTTTTTGGATATTTCGGAAAGAGTCAATTCATCTACTTTCAATTTTAAAGGGGGCATTTTATGATTAAGTTAATTAGAAAACTTTTATTATTTTTGCCTTTGCTTTGTGCGATGATTTATGTTTCATATAGAATAGATCCATCAGGTCTTTTTTGGGGTGCAGGATATGAAAGGTTGGCAGTTGAGCATATGCTTAAAGGCGAATATATCAATGGTTATCAAAGACTAGACGGTAGAGAGCTTAATGAGATATATGCGAGAGAAGTTGATTATGCACCTCAAGTAATTGTAAATGGCTCATCCAGAAGCTTGCAAATAAAATCATCAATACTACCTGGTAAAACATTCTATAATGCTTCAAATGTTGGTGCTGATGTATATGACTTCTACACAAGCTACTATATATTTGCAAAAGAGAAAAAAGAACCTGAAATTATGATTCTTGGTATTGATCCTTGGATATTTAGCGAAAGCAAGGAAAGTATAGATGATAGAAGTAATAAAAAGCTATTTTACGAATTTATTGTTGAAGAATTGGGCTATACAGTAGATGACTATGTAAAAGAAGACCCATATAAAAAATATAAAGCTTTATTAGAGCCAAGTTATTTCCAATCAAGTATAAAATATTATAAAATTAGTAAAAATGCAGATTTACAGCCACAAATTGTTGACGGTGAGCAAGTTTTTGATCAAGATGATATAGTAAAAACACCTAATGGCGCTATAATCTACGATAAAAATATGAGAACGCGTCCACAAGAAGAGGCTGACTATGCCGCGCTAACAGCAGCTAATACTGATTTGCTTAGAATGGCTGACTTTGACAAACTTAGCCCGTACTATACGAAACTTTTTGAAGATTTTATTATATATCTTCAAAATAAGGGGATAGAGGTTATTTTTTTTCTGCCATCCTATCATCATTATATATATTGGGCAGCCGAAGAAAATGTTGAAAAGTATCATTGTTTATTTGAAGTTGAAGACTATCTAAAAGCTATCGCCGAAAAATATGATATAAAATTATATGGCTCCTATGATCCTGATGCTGTTGGATTAACTAATAGGGATTTTATGGATGGTTATCATATGCGAGAGGCATCCATTTATAAAGTATTAAAATTGTCCAAAAACGTAAAATAAGCACAAAATATTACAGTTTGTATATAAAAGGAGTAAATTATGCCACATATTATTGTGAAAGGTATTAACGAAAATGAAGTTAAGCAACTTAGTTTGGATTGCTGTAAAAAACTTGGAAAAATTTGTGATTGTCCATCTGATTGGTTTGTATTTGATTATGTTCAATCAAAATTTTTTGATGAATCTGGTGAAATAAAACATTGGCCGGTCGTTCAGGTTTGGTGGTTTAGTCGTACTCAGAACATTCAAGATGAAGTTGCATTATGTTTAAATGAATATTTTAAAAAATTAGGTTATCCTGGAAGTCAGATAAGTTTTCATATATTTGAAGAGAAAGCTTATTATGAGGAAGGTCAGCATTTTTAATATTATATGGTGTAGTTTCTACACCATTTTTTATTATAAATTTATATATGGCTTTTTACTATTAAAATTTTTGATATTTTAATAACATAAAATATAATTTTGTGTTGAAAAATTAAATCAAAAGTATTATAGGAAATGTGTTAAAAATAGATTTAATTATAGAGTTTTAAGAGGCTATTTTATAATATGCTAGGCAAATAGCCTGATGCATGTGCTTCCATATTTGCAAAGTACATATTATGAAAGTATGAGAGAAGCTTACGGTTTTACACATATATAAATGAGCAATTTAATTGGAATTCATGGAATTTTCAACATACATGCTTATATCTTTGGAGGGGTTATAGCTGATAGCTTTGATACAAAAAATTATTCATATTTTCTTTAGGTACAACAGGTTTAGCTGGTCTTTATAGTGCTACTCATCCATCCTATTCTGTGATGGTTTGGGTTTATATAGTTTGATAATTTACTACAATATTAGGATTTTTATCGGCTATGATAAAAGCAGTTAAAGCTTTAGTCGATGAAGAATATCAAAGTCAATTATTCAGTTTAAAAGAAACAATGTGTTATGGGGCATATGGTATCAACATCTGCATTGCTATTTTTTAATTTTACGGGAGAAAATTTTGTGTCAATTTTGGTGTTTTATTCAATTTCACTTATTATTGTATCAATTCTTGTTTTTTTATTTATGCCTTCACAGCCCTCATCAAAAAAACCAAATTTAAATATATTTTAGAAGGAATTCGGTACGTTATAAAGCTTAAAGGCATATGGCTAATAGGTCTTACATTGTTGTGTTGTCAAACAATAGACGATTTTATTAGAAGATTTACATCATTTTTTACAGATATAATAGTACTATCAGATTCAGAAGTTGTAACAATTAAGATAATCTGTGTTAGTGGTATTGCTAATATAGGTTATATTTCTGGTGGTAAGCTTGTGTCTGTTATAGGCTCTCCAAGCAAATTTATTTCGTATGTAATGATACTATGTGCAGTAATGGTTGTTTTATTTATTCTTTCTCCGTGTGGGAGAGAGTATGTTTAGATAATCATAATTATATGCGCAATATTCCTTATACTTAATGGTGCTCTTAAAAGCGTGGTATTTGAAACCATGTCACAAGTTAATATTCCACAAAAATATACTGATACTGCTAGCGGTGTTATAAGTGTCATAGGTTATTTGCCAGATGTTTTTGCTTATAGTTTTTGTGGTGATATTATGCAAACATACAAACCTGTTTTGGATTATAAAATTATTTTTGTAGCTCTTGCATTATGTGCAGTTTTTGAATATATAATTTTGTCAATATTACATAAACATTATATGAGATTAAAAATGTATAAGAAAAAGCCGTGTTTTAACACGGCTTTTTCTATATAAATTTTAATATTCTTATTATAATCCGAATAGATACAATACCCCATAATATGAAAATAGGTATAGCGTATCTCAACTTTCGTTCATCACCTTTAGCCCATATTTCATCAGACTGTTCAAGACACTCATTCATAATTTCAGAAGGGACCATTTTAAATGAAAGCCACATTAGAAACGGAAGTATTATAATATCATCGATAGAACCTAAAATAGGTATAAAGTCTGGTATTATATCGATAGGAGATAAGGCATAATATACACAAAGACCACAAGCAATTTTAGCATATAAAGGCGTGTCTTTTCTATGAAGGGCTATAAACATTGCTCCTAATTTTTTATTTACTGATTGTGCTGTTTTTTTTAAATTACTCATTACTTCACCAATTTTATATGTATAATTATAATATGCAATTAAATCTAATTGTACCATAAAAATAATATTTTTAATATAGTTTAAAAGTGAAATTTTAATATTTAAACTTAAAAAATTTAATTGCTTGACTAAAATTATAATAAAGTATATTATATATAAATAGTACATTTAATGGAGGAATAAAATGTTAAACACAGAAAAAACAATGGAAAAAGTTATCGCACTGTGTAAAGACAGAGGTTTTGTCTACGCAGGTAGCGAAATCTATGGCGGGCTTTCAAACACTTGGGATTATGGTCCATTGGGTGTAGAATTCAAAAATAATGTTAAAGCTGCATGGAGAAAAAAATTCGTTCAAGAAACACCTTACAATGTTGGTCTTGATGCTGCTATTCTTATGAACCCACAGGTTTGGGTTGCATCAGGTCATGTAGGTGGATTTACAGATCCGCTGATGGACTGCAAAGACTGTAAAACTCGCCACCGTGCTGATAAGCTTATTGAAGATGCAGGCTATGAATGTGCAGGTTGGACTAATGAGCAGATGAGCGAATTTATTAAAGAGAAAGGCATTACTTGCCCTAACTGTGGCAGCACTAATTTTACAGATATTCGTAAATTTAACCTTATGTTCAAAACATATCAGGGTGTTACAGAGGACTCTAAAAATGAAATATTCCTTCGACCTGAAACTGCACAGGGGATTTTTGTAAACTTCTCAAATATTCAGAGAACCACAAGAAGAAAACTACCATTCGGCGTTGCTCAGGTTGGTAAGAGTTTTAGAAATGAAATTACTCCTGGTAACTTTACATTCCGTACAAGAGAATTTGAACAGATGGAACTTGAATTCTTTATTAAACCAGGTACAAATATGGAATGGTTCCAATATTGGAGAACTTACTGTTACAATTGGCTGCTCTCATTGGGTATGAGAGAAGAAGATCTTCGTTTGCGTGATCACTCACCAGAAGAACTTTCACACTATTCCACAGCTACAACAGACATCGAATTTATGTTCCCATTTGGCTGGGGCGAACTTTGGGGTATTGCTGATCGTGGGTCATTCGACCTTACTCAGCATTCAAATCACTCAGGCAAACCAATCGAATATTTCGACCCAGAAACAAATACAAAATATATTCCACATGTTATCGAACCATCACTTGGTGCTGATCGTGTAGCACTAGCCTTCCTTGTTGAAGCATATGATGAAGAGGAATTGGCTGAAGGCGATATAAGAACAGTACTGCACCTTCATCCAGCGCTTGCTCCTTACAAAGCATGTGTTCTTCCATTGTCAAAGAAACTTAATGAGAAAGCTAGTGAAGTTTATGCTTCATTGCAGAAACATTTTATGGTAGATTATGATGATTCAGGTTCAATTGGTAAACGCTACCGTCGTCAAGATGCTATTGGTACACCTATTTGTATTACTTACGATTTCGAAAGTGAAGAAGATGGATGCGTAACAGTTCGCGACCGTGATACAATGCAGCAGGAAAGAATTAAAATTGAAGATCTTGTTGAATATATAAATAAAAGAATTGAATTTTAATTTAATGTTATAATAAAAACGCAGTAGAATTCTACTGCGTTTTGTTTTTTTATAAACTCTACTGACAATCGGTTGTAAAAAAGCTATATGAATGTTATGCTATTTACAAATATAGCACATAGGAGAATTCAATATGGAAAATATAGATAAAAAGAAAATCGGTGAATTCATAGCAGAATTGAGAAAAGAAAAAGGCATTACTCAAAAAGAATTAGCCAAAGATTTATTTTTGTCAGATAAGGCTATTTCAAAATGGGAGACCGGGCAGAGCATACCAGATGTTCAAATTTTGATACCACTATCTGAAAAGCTGGGAGTTACAGTCACTGAAATATTACAAGGTAAAAAATCAAGCTTGAATGTTTCAAATGAAGAGATAGCTGTTAAACAGATAATTACTATTGCAAATAATATGGAGAAAAAAGAGACAATACGCTTAAGACAATTATTTATTATATGTTTGATTTTAACTATTTTAGAAATATTTATAATTTCTAGGATTGATATTTTATTGATAAATTTAAGTAATTTTGGATTTACTTGTGGTATTATGGCCTTTTTCTTCGGAATATATTTTTGCTTTTTTGCAAAAGAGACCTTACCTAAGTATTATGATGAAAATCAAATAGACTATTATACCAATGGTTTTATTAGGTTACATATTTCGGGAGTTTCGTTTAATAACTCAAATTGGCAACCAATTTTGAAGCATTTTAAAATATGGTCAAGTGTTACTATGTTGCTTTCTCCATTAATTTTGTTTATAAATAATAGTATTAATAGTATGATTTTTATGATACCATTTTTCATTACACTTTTTGGACCAATTTATTATATCTCAAAGAAATATTAAATCAAAAAGTACCACTTTTATTAGTGGTACTTTTTGATTATAAATTTTAATTTAGCCAAAAATTTCTTTATAAATTGCTTGCCCCGCTGGTGTTGCTGCTATACCACCCATAGCTGTTTCTCTTAGCTGAGGTGGAAGCATTTTACCAACTTTAAACATACTGTCTACAATTTGATCGAATGGAATATGTGCTATTTGTCCAGCTAGAGCCATATCTGCACTTATAAGTGCATTTACAGCCCCAGATGCATTTCTTTGTGCACAAGGAAGTGCAACCAAACCCGCAACAGGATCACAAACCAGCCCCATAACATTTATCATAGCAAAACCAGCTGCATCAAGACATTTTTCATCATTTGCACCCATCATATATGCTGCAGCTGCAGCAGCCATACTTGCAGCAACTCCACATTCAGCTTGGCAGCCACCATCAGCACCTGCAACAGTAGCATTTTTAGTATAAATAGCACCTACGGCACTTGCTGTTATAAGAGCTTCAATAGTTTTTTCTCTACTTATATTTTTATCTTTCATAACACCCAGTAAAACAGCAGGCATAATACCACAGCTACCAGCAGTAGGACTTGCACATATTTTACCCATTGAAGCATTTACTTCACTAGATGAATATGCAAGAGCCATAACATAATTTATATATCCACCAGCAATAGAGTCTTTTTTTGAGTACTCATATTGGCAATTTGCAACGCCATCAATTAATCCACCTTTTGTGGATTGTTTGTTCTCTAAAGCTTTTTTAGCTGAATGAAACATTATTTCAAGACGATTATCGAAATGATCCATTACTTTTTCACGACTTAAACCCGTGAGTTTAATTTCGTTTTCAATAGCAACTTCCCAAATTCGTCTGTTTGTCTCTTTACAAATTTTAATCAATTCTTCAGCGTTTTTATACATAATTTAGTCCCCCGAAATGTTAACTACAACTACTGACAATACATTGTTTACTCTTTTTAAGTCTCTGATAACATTGTCAGGAATGATATCATCACACTCAATAATACAGAAAGCTTTATCGCCACGACCTGTACGACTCACTTTCATGATACCAATATTAATGTTATTATATGCAAGAATTGTGCTAACATCACTAACGACACCACTTACATCTTGTTGCTGAACAATAATAGTTGGACTTGTCGCACTTATTTCACAAGGCAATCCGTTGATGTTTGTTACAAGAATGCGTCCACCACCTAGTGATGCGCCTTCAACAAAAAATTCTTCATTATTTTCATTTATAAATGTAATTCTGGCAGTATTTTCGTATGTTGAAGGAATTTCAGTAGGATAAAACTCGAATTCAATGCCTTTTTCCCTAGCTATTTCGAAACTGTTAGAAAGATTTTCATCATCTTCGCTCATGCCTAAAGCACCTGCAACTAGGGCAAAATCTGTAAAATGTCCACGATATGTACTAGCAAAAGAACCACCAAGACCAAATTTAACTTTAACAAAAGTTTTATCATATATTAAAAGTGCTGTCTTTGATAATTTTGCTGCGCCAGCAGTGTGAGACGACGAAGGCCCTATCATAACAGGTCCTACAACATCAAGTAAACTAATATTCATATTTACCTCCGAAAAAATAGGGATATAAGTGCAACTTGCACTATACTATAATAATTTTACCATATTATTTTGTTAAAATAAATAGTAATATTAATACAATTATGAAAATTATATAACTCAACCATTAAAATATGCATTTTAGTGGGTTATCTAATAATTAATTAAATTTTGTATATATAATTAAAATTTTACACAAATTTTACAATCTTTTAATTAAATTTAACACTTGTATATGAACTTTTAATATATTAAAATATAATATAGGTAGGTATAAAAATATGGCTTATGAAAAAAGAAAACGATTTTTAGTTAATTTTTTTTACTATGCAATAATTATTGCAGTATCATTTTTTTCTATTAAATTTTTTTGGAAATATTTGTCACCATTCGTGCTTGCATTTGCGGTAGCTTATTTACTAAAACCTTTAATAAATAAAATAAATGTATGGTTTAAGATAAAACGTAGTGTATCAGCTATTCTATGCGTAGCTGCTTTTTATGCTACTACTGTTGGAATAATTACTTTAATTGGGTTTCAGTTACTTGTGCTAATTAGAAATCTTTTTTATGCCTTGCCAGAATATTATAATCAGGAGCTAGCACCTATTGTTACATTATGGCTTGATCGCTTTCAAAATATATTGATAAATATAGATCCAGGTATAAAAACAACTGTGGAAGATTTCTCGGTTATGTTTGTTGAAAATCTAAGTAGTTCTATTTCGTCTTTTTCAGTAGCTGTGATAGCTAAATTGTCATCACTCGTTACAAAAGTACCGTCGTTGCTCATTAAGACGCTTATAACTGTTATTGCTTCGTTCTTTATATCAGTAGATTACTACAACATAACATATTTTATAGCAAAACAACTTACAACGAAACAGATATTTATTCTTTATGAAGCCGAGAGTTATGCGAAAACTGCATTATTTCAGTATGTTAAATCATATTCACTTATAATGATTATAACATTTTTTGAAGTAGGAGTAGGACTTATGCTTCTAGGAGTCGAAAACGCTATTATAGTCGCATTGGCTATAGCTGTGTTTGATATTCTTCCAGTTTTAGGAAGTGGCGGTATTATTATACCATGGGGGATTATTTCTATAATAATTGGTAATACATTTTTTGGAATAGGATTGCTGTTTCTTTACTCTATAATAACTATAATTAGAAATATAATTGAGCCTAAAATAGTGGGACAACAAGTGGGACTTAACCCATTAGCTACGCTTATGGCAATGTTCCTTGGGGTAAGGCTTATGGGATTTATAGGGCTATTTGGCTTTCCTATATCTTTAGTTATTATTAAACAATTAAACGACTCTGGCAAAATTAAGCTTTTTAAATAAGGAGAAAAAAATTTATGAGTTTGAATGATGGATTATCACTTTTCGGTGGATTGGCGCTATTTCTTTATGGCATGCACATGATGAGTGATGGTTTGGAAGCTACCGCCGGTGAAAAAATGAAGAAGGTACTTGAAAAACTTACTTCAAGCACGCTTAAAGGCGTTATGGTTGGTACAATTATAACTGCTGTTATTCAGTCATCTTCTGCCACTACAGTTATGTTAGTTGGTTTTGTAAATTCCGGTCTTATGGCACTCGAAAACACAGTAGGTGTGATTATGGGGGCCAATATTGGTACAACAATGACAGGAATTCTACTTTCTGTAGGTATCGGAGATATTGCACCAGCTATTGCTTTCGCCGGCGTATCACTTATTATGTTTTCAAAAGATGAAAAGAAAAATAATATTGGTACTATCATTGCAGGTCTCGGCATTATTTTCTTAGGTATGAACATGATGAGTGATGCCATGACAGGACTTCGTAATTATCAACCATTTATTGATTTAATTACAACATTCGAAAATCCTATTATTGGTGTACTTGTTGGTACAATATTTACAGCACTTATACAGTCATCTTCTGCATCGGTTGGAATTTTACAGGCATTAGCTGCTGCAGGTCTTGTAACTCTAGATAATGGACTGTATGTAATGTTTGGTTTCGCTATTGGTACGTGTGTAACTGCTTTAATTGCTTCAATTGGTACAAATGCAAATGCAAAACGAGTAACAGTTATTCATCTAGCATTTAATGTTATAGGTACAGTAGTATTTGTTATAGCATGTCAATTTATTCCTTTTGCCCAAATCATAGAATATATGTTTCCATATTCTCCAAAGGCACAAATTGCTAATGCTTTTCTTATTTTTAAAGTTATTACAACAATCATGTTGGTTCCTTTTACCAAACATCTTGTTGATTTTTCAAGAAAGATTATCAAAGATAAAATAGAAGATGATAACAATCATATTTCTATTTCAGAAAGAGCAAAGACAGTTGCTGGGTATAATGTAGGTTCATCGGCAATCGCTATAAATCTTATAAGAGAAGAAGTAAATTATATGTACGACATTGCTAAACATAATGTAGAAATGAGCTTTGATGCGGTTATAGGGAATACAAATGAATACGATAAAATAATTCGTAAAAATGAATATGAGCTTGATGAGCTTAACGCATCCATTTCTAGTTTTATTTCTAGTGTAATTGGTAGTCATATTCCTGCAAGGGATAGCGAAGTAATAAGTGGATATTTTAGAATTATAGGCAATATTGAGAGAATAGGTGATCACGCAACCAACTTTGCTGATTATACAAAATTCTTTATAAGCAATAACACAACGTTATCGGAAAGAGCGATAAATGAAGTGCGTGAAATGAAAAGAATTACTTTGGATTCTATGAACCTTCTTGAAGGTGATAGAAGAGAAGATGCCTCAGCTATGCATGCAAATGTAGCTATGGCTGAGCAAGAAATTGATGATATGACTGAAGTATTTCGAAATTCTCAGCTTGATAGAATGAAAACAACAAAATGTTCACCGGAATCTAGCGTTGTTTATGCTGAAATGCTTACAGATTTTGAAAGAATAGGTGACCACTTACTTAACATTGCTGAAGAATTTTCGTCGATGTATCCAGCAAATTAACTGATATAGTTAAAATTTATATAGTTAAAGGTTCTGTTTTAAACAGAACCTTTTTATTATAATACAAGTAAATATTTTATAAAACTGAATAATTACAAAATATTATCATAATTTATAAGAATAAATATATGTATACTGCTGACATTATATAATTTTTATGAGATTAGTATTATTTGTGTATGGAATGTGAATTAAGAGTGGTGGATAATAAAAAGAAGTCAATAAACAGATGATAAAATTAATAAAATCTACTTAAGTGCTGATTATGATATTAGTAGTTGGTACCGTGATAACAGCTGCTAACAAATATTTATATTAAATTGCTGTATTCACGGTTTATTTTGTGAATTCTAATATTGTCCGATTATCATAGATTGCCTGTATTATTTAGAAGTACCAATATAGTTGCAACAATAAATAGTATTTATTAGATTATATATTTGCTATATAAAACAGCTTTTTTCAATGCCCTATTAATTAAGTAAGAAGTTTGCTACATGTATTTTTTCGGTTAAAAAGAATGTTGAGTGTTGATCAATCTATAAATCATACTGATTGATACGCACAATAAAATTCTAAAAATAAAAATCAATAGGATATTCTTAATATG
>JAHHTS010000128.1 GCA_020024475.1 Oscillospiraceae bacterium | reverse complement strand
TTCCGCAAAAAACAAGTAAATTTTTGAATAGTCTACCTGTTAAGCTTTAAAATATTGATAATCAACAAAAATATATAAAATAAAAATACGAAATTCACTTTGAATCCCGTATTTTCCATTTACACAAAATATTTTATATTTCCGCTTTCAAAACAGTTTCAATTTCTATTACTATTTTCTCGTGTTTTGTAGTTTGAAAATTTATAAAAATTCTAAATATTATGCCCATTCCTAAGAAAGAGTAGATTTTATATTATCAGATTAGAGACATTTGAGCGAAAGATTTAGTCATCGTATAATACATTTCTCTTTAATATTTGCTCACATTCATTATCGATGATAATATATAGTTCTTTTTCGTTTTTTATAATATCTAGGTACTTAACATATCGTTTAGAAGTATCATTCCATCTATAACCAAAATTATCCGCTAGGGATTGGAGGTTTTGTTTTGTCAATTCAACAACTTCTATTTCATGTGTAGGCTTCATAAACAAATCAATTTCTATTTGGAGATTGTCTTTACCAACATTCCATATAATATCAATTGACATATAAGGGCGGTTTTCACAATGAATTTGATCATAGTATACACAAGTATCATCTGATGCCCAAAATTTAGTTTCCCATCCTTCATTTACATTTCCACGACATTTTAAATACAAATAATATTTGTAGGCATTAACATTAGCATGAGCGGCAGACCATTTCTCCCTTTCCATTAAATACCATGATTTATTATGCCATTGCAAATTCTTTTTCTTACAATATGCCATCAGCCTTTTGTCATGCACAAACTCCGCCCAATCATTTTCTTGCGGATAATTATGAATCATCTGCTCACAAGTAACACCTTTTTTCAAATCATCAAAAAATAACTTAAACTCCTGTTTATTGTCATTTATCAATATTTTCCAATCACGCCATTCCCAACCAAATGAATATACCGTATATCCACTGAATATTCTCGGATATTGTTTGAGATTTCTTGTTAAAAGTGCACGACGAACATCATCAATGTTTGCATCACATTGTCCTTTAAACGTTTCATCAAATATTGCAAGATACTCTTTGAATATATGTATATCAAACTCATCATTATCAGAAGCCCATTCAATGAGTGGCAATATTTCACCACTCCATATTTTATGACACTCTATATTATAATTTTGGGCATTCCAGAACAGTTCTTCTATATTATTACGGTTTTCAATATTACTCTTAAGAATATTCAATTTCAGTCGTTCCTCTTTTGAGAGCAATATTGTTGAAATGCCAGAATCATTATCAGCTAATTCCAAAATATCAATACAATTCCTTGCAATATTTATCGCATCCCAAACTATGTCATTCACATTCTTTGTGACATTTTCTATTTTGCACAAATTATGCAGGAACATATATAAGCGATACAAATTTCTGTCATTAATATCGTTTACCGCATATTTTTTACAAAACTCTATTATAGGAAGCAACTTAAAACACTCGATCTGAGTTATTCCTTTATTTGTCGATGGAGAAAGGAGTTCCAATTTTAAATAATCTCTATGTTCCCATTTTTCAAATAGAAATACTACTGCATGCCAATAACTATATATCTCTTCAAAAGACAAATTATCAATGGGGAAAGCATAATTACCATCCTTAAGAATTGTCTGTAAATCCTTTTCTCCAGAATGAAGCATAGTAACCCATTTCAGAAATTCATTAAACCCAGCATCAGCTGTATCATTATTTCCTGCCCTATGTTGCCAGAACCATGTTTCAATCTCTTCCCATTTGGAATCTACATCACAGATATCTTTGTTAATTATTGAATTTATTACCAATGGCTTTAGATTCTCTGTCGCCGAAAGAGGCTCTCCGGTAGTATTTATTACTACAAAAGTTTCTTCTCCATTTTTACGGTTTTCCATATCAACATACATAAATGTCAGTTTATGAAGCAACCACTCACTAAAGTCCTGAACATTAAGATCTCGAGTTTCGGATAGTAATTTTTCGATAATACCAAGAGCTTTAATCATACTTTGAATACTTGGGTCCAAATCATAATCTCGAAAGTACCAATCAGCAGTTTTGATTTTATCTACAGTATCTGTATTTGATATAAAGAAATTACATACCAAATCACTCAAAAAATAAAGCGATGATTCTCTGATGGCATATTTTAAATAAGGTTCTTTATCATCATGCTTATACTCAAAATCTGATATCAAATGTTGCCGAAGTGCGCCAGTGCGCTTATTTATCATTCCAAGCAAAAGAAATAAGGTCGTTATTCGCTGCTGACCATCACACAATTGAATATGATTTGCAGGTATTTCATAACCATAAAGTAATCCTAAATTCAATGATTCTTTATCTTTAGCGGCGAATTGTTCTAACAGGCTTTTCACGAAATCAGAAACCAGGTCTCCTTGTCCTGATGTTTTATTGTTATTATCATTCCCCCAACAATAATCACGCTGTAAATCCGGAATAATAACTTGCCTTTCTTCTGAAAAGAGTTCGGCTAACGTATATGTTTCTCCTGTAATGAAATTTATCTTATTTGCCATAATACTCTCTAAATTCCTTCAATGTAAAATATTTATTTTTTGCTATTTCTTCACCGTCCCATTTGGGATTAGCAAACTTATAAATTGTATGAAGTAAATGTCGGCTTTTGAATATATCCTTATTCTTTTCAACATTATTCTTAAAAAACAGACTCTTTTTCTCGTCATAAGAACTGTCATTGAATGCAGAATTATCATCTTTGTACAACAGTACTAAATTACCAATAGAATGTTCACTTGCTATTTCTTCATTCCACTTACATGACTCTCTACTTATGTATAAAGAATCGTTTTGCACAGTTTCTATATCACATATATCTCCGTTACCATTTTTTATTATATATGAATCCCCCGTATTTTCTTTATGCCATACTCTAGATTTAGGATAAATATGTTCCAATGATCTACCTCTACTATCTTTTCTATCCCATATTGAAAAATCAAAAAATCTACCTTTCACTTTTTCTGCTTTATTGTCTTCATCTACATTTTGTTTGTTGTCTTCATCAATATTTAATCTGAGTAATAATTGAAATGCCATTTGCGGATTTTTATTATACAGATTATTATCTTCTAAACAATCATATAGTTGATTAAACTTCTTATTAAATATTTCTTCGGAAGCTTCACTTTCTTGTTCTATTATCTCATTATGTGTCATTTGTATAAATGCAAGTCTGTAATATCTATCCAATTCGTCAAGTGAAATTTTTTTCTTTATATTAAAAAACCATCTTATGAAAGCATCTTTATTGTTTATAATTCGAATAATAGCCCCTATCTTATTATAAACTATCGGGCTATTGAATGCATCTTCGAATTGTTTCTGCAAACAACGGAGATTGTAAAACGTTTTCTTTGCATTTATTGGCATACCTTCCTTTAAACAACAATCTCTAAACTCTGCATACGATAGTGCTTGTCCTTTTGATATAGAATGGTAATATGTTGAGATCAATAAGCCCATAACATTGTCTGTTTTAAACAGTGATTTTACATCTTCTCTATTCCACCATTGAAGCCATTTATCCCATTCTCGTGCATATCGGCTACGCAACATGTTATTATCCCATTCTATGGCATATTTTTCTTTTTCTGGCTTATACTCAAATGTACTATCATTTAATGATGATAAACGAAGTAATTCAGCTTTAATCAACTCTTCCTGTTGCATCTCTGCCTTATTGCCATTCATCATAGAAAACACCTTAACGGCTCTTTCATATGGTATGTCAATATACAAAAATTTAACTCTATCTAATAAATAGCTCAAAAAAGCCTCTTTATCAATATCTTCTGAAAGTTGGTCTCTAATCAGTCTAAGTGTTTTTTTGAAGAAAAATATATCTTGAAACTTGTCATCAGCACTTTCTGTGTAATTAATGTTATGACAATCTATATTGGACAAGAAGTTGTCTGATTCTGACCTTATTCCATAATGTATGGTAAAAGCGGCTTTATATTCAAGAAATTTCAGAAGCAAATAAAAAAATGTTGTACGCTGCTGCCCGTCAATCAATATTATTTGCGTATTATTTTCTAATACTGTTACCCCTTGAATGAATATATCTGTATCATTTCTATAACCATTGAGTAATGACTCCATCATGTATGAAACAGAATCTTTGCCTTTTAAATTTCTTTTACCCCAAACATAACCTCTTTGATAGTTTGGAATATAAAAAGCCTTGTTTTTTGCAAGATAATCTTGCAATGTGATAGTTACATTCATATTATTGTATAATTTTTATTTCTTTCATATTATAGTCATGCGCACATTTCGACATCAACTCCTACATATAGATGTGAACCTTTGTGAATGAGCAAATTGCTCTCATATAAAGCAAAGGAGCAGGTAACTACTCAAAATTAGTAAATACATAGAGTCTTTTCATACCTTATTCTTTTTTGGATGCCCTTTCCCGTTTCTTGAGACTTAAATCTTGTAATGCCTTTCCCATTGCGTCTTCTTTGGCAAGGAGAAATATATCATCATCCAGTTGAAGCGCATTGAGAACTCTGAGATAAATGCCGATAGCTACTGTCGGTGCTCCCTTTTCAATCCGGCCAACCGTAAGCGGTGAGCAGGTTGCGCGTTCGGCAACCTGAGCCATGCTGAGATTCCTGCGCAGTCTTGCCAGTTTGATTTGCTCTCCTACTATTTGCATCTTTTGTTCCAGTTTTCTGGGCAACTTGGTACCCATTGTACTTTTTGTCATAACTCAACATATCATATAATATACAAACGTACTATTTTTTTATATATTTAATGATGTGTTATAGAGAAAAATCGTAAGTAAGATACGATATATTAATGCGTTCTACATTATTTCAAGCGAATAAATTGAATTCGTCACACTTTTTCCAGCGAATAAGACTCCATTTATACACTTTTCCATCAAAACAGATGCTCAAAATCTACACTTTTCCATGAAATCATCAACTTTACTTTATCCCCGTATTCATATATACGTTCATTAAAGTAAAGTCAAAATAAGGGAAGAAAAGAGATGGCTGCGCCATGGCAAAATTGACTACAGCCTTTTTCTTTTGGATGCAAAATTTATGTGTGATCCTGGTGCTATTAAAGCCGAGCAAAATACCTCTTCGACCAGACGCAATGTCCCACGATTGGAATCCGAAAATATCCGTGAATCCATCCTCAATTTTACATCCCGTTTTGGCGAAATAAACCCCGACATACCCTATATTTGCAGACGAGGTCAGTCGGGACTCAAAAGGGCTGTTTTTGCCTTTTTCCCTCTGTTCGGAGGGAGTCAATGAAAAAAACGTTAAATCTTCGATTTTTCGCAAAAAAACAAGTAAATTTTTGAGTAGCCTATCTTTTAATACGCAAACAATTGATAATCAATGAGAATACGATGGTGCATCGGTAAGTGACCTAAAGAAAAGAAAAGCATAAAAAGAGAAAATACAAATTCTCATAAAATCATTGATTTTTCGCACTTTACGGATTTATATTTTCTCTTTTTCTCTATACTTTCTGCCTGTTTTCATATTTCTTTCGTAATTT
>JAHHTS010000127.1 GCA_020024475.1 Oscillospiraceae bacterium | reverse complement strand
TGTATTAGATTCAGAACAATTGTAAATGTGTTGACAAAACAGGGGAAGATAGTGTGTATTAACCTGACTTTTGCAGTAAAAAGAGTATAACAAACCCGTCAACCCTAAATATAAGGGTTGGCGGGTTTGTTATTTGGCTCTTTATTTAGGAGAGTCTGAATTAACAAGCCAAACTTCAAAGGTACTGCCAACGTTGAGTGTAGAAAGCACATGAATAAAACCATATTGTCGGCGGATAATGTCTTGTGCCAGATGTAGTCCAACTCCAACTCCTGGTAAGTTTTTGACAGAGGGAGAGCGGTAGAAACGCTGGAAAAGTTTTGGGATTTCCGATTCTTTGATGCCGATACCGGAATCCGTAATTGCTATTTTAGTATAGTTTTCCAGAGTAAAAAGTTCTATGGAAATATGTCCATTTTCATTTGTGTATTTTACAGCATTATCTAGGATATTATACAGTGCTTCTGAAGTCCATTTGGGATCATGATACACTTTAAAATCTTCTGAGTAATTAAAAGAGATTTGAATGTTCTTCTGATCAGCTGCTAAGACGATATTTTCCAATGCCGTGAGAATAGTATCACCAATCGTTTGATAGCTTGGGGAAAGGTTTATTACACCTGTTTCTAAGCGGGAGATTTTTATCAGGGAAGAGATTAAAAATTCCAGTTTGTTAAGTTGTGTGGTATTGGTGTGAAATAAGGTCTGTAGTTCCTGCGGCTTTGTAATGGAGTTTTCCATAGCGGACTCTGTCAGGCGCAGAGTGGTCATGGGAGTTTTTAACTGATGTGAAATATCAGAAATTAACTGCTGTAGTTGTACTTTTTCGGCGTTTACAGAGTTTTTGGTATTTTCTAATATGCTGTACAGCCTGCCTAAGTGATGATTGATCTGTGATAGTAAAGTTTCATCATACTTTTCATCAGGGGAAAAATAAGTTCCTTCAATCATGCTGTCCAATGTTTTATGAAGTTCACGAGTAAACAAGGTGAGCTTGTGGGAAATTGTACAAAAAAGAATGCATACACAGATAAGCAGAAGGGCAGTAAAAACGGTAAAAAGCAAAAATATTTTAGGATCTGATGTAAGTGTACACAATATAATATAAGTTCCTGAAAATATCAATAGAAATAGCATGGAAATTACAATATATACTTTTTTTAAAGAAAATGTTTTTTTCATATCAGTCACCTATCCACATATATCCGGTTCCATAGATTGTTTTTATATAACGATGCCCGTTGGCTTCGATTTTTTTTCGGAGTCTGCTGATGGCAGTATTTAGGGAAGTATCACCTACAAAGTTTTCGGAGAAATCCCAGAGGTGCTCTAGAAGCTGATCTCGTTTTAAAATATGTTTTTTATTTCTTATAAAATATTGCAGAATACGGTATTCCAAAGGGGAGAGTTCAAGGGAAACTTTGTCCAGCATTGCCGTCATTTGCGAAAAATTGATACAGAGATTACTGTCTTCATATACCGTTTCCTTTTGTTTTTCTGTGATATATTTTGTTAAAACAGCTATTTTCTTTTGCAAAACTATAGGTGAAAAAGGTTTTGTAATATAGTCATCAGCACCTAAGTCAAATCCTTTCACTATGTCATTTTCTAAATCATTTGCTGTTAAAAAGATAATACTGGCATTTGATTTTTCTTTCAATTCTAAATATAATTCAAAGCCATTTCCGTCAGGAAGATTAATATCCAAAATCAGAAGAATGTAATGATACTGTTTTAAATATCCAAAGGCTTCTTGTGCATTATATGCGGAGTCAACAGTATAACCAGCTGTACGCAAGTTATAAGTCAAGGTATTATTTAAGGAGAAATCATCTTCAATGATTAAGATACGGTGCATAGTTTCTCACTCCTTCTCTTCTAAATTTCTAAGTTTTTCTATACCATAAAGAGCATTTACGGTTTTCAAGATGTATTATAATTGTAAAAAATGCAAAAGTAAATAATGATTTTTTTCAGATAAAATATTTTTCTAATGTAATAATTTGGTAAGATTTTGTAAGTATACTAATCTAAGAAAGGAGGAAACCGTATGAACATTACAGGCTAACCGAAAGATGCAATTTAGCTTGTAAATACTGCTATGTACATAAGCAACCCAAAACAATTACAGTTTAAATCTTATAGGAGTGTTGACTTATAAAAACTAAAAATTCTAGAATGGAGGAAGTAACAGCATGACTATACTTGAAACAAAGGAATTGAAAAAATATTATGATTCCGGTGAATATATTACAAAAGCTTTAGATGGGGTTTCTTTAGAGATAAAAAAAGGGGAATTTGTTGCTATCGTTGGCGCTTCGGGGAGTGGAAAATCTACATTATTAAATATGATTGGTGGATTAGACATACCAACTTCTGGGAGTGTTTTAGTAAAAGGCAAAAAAATAGGACAATTAAATGAAGAAGAACTAACGGTTTTTCGCAGGAGGAACATTGGATTTGTTTTTCAAAATTATAATTTAATTCCAACATTAAATGTTTATGAAAACATTGTCTTTCCAGTAGAATTAGACGGAAATGATATAGATAGAGATTTTTTGAGCAAAATTGTAACAATTTTGGGCATTGATAAAAAATTGGAGAATCTTCCTGGAAATCTATCAGGTGGGCAACAGCAGAGAGTTGCAATTGCCAGAGCTTTGATTACAAAACCGGCTATCATCTTGGCTGACGAACCGACAGGAAATCTTGACACACAATCAAGTCTTGAAGTAATGGGTTTATTGAAACAAACAAGTCAGCGATTTTGTCAGACTATTGTTATGATTACGCATAATATGAATTTGGCTCAAATGACGGATAGAATTATTAGAATCCAGGACGGGAAAATTATAGACATATAATGGGGGGGATAAGGTGTATTTGATTAGAAATAAAAAGTGTATCTTTAATCTTGCAAAAAAGAATTTTGGAAAAAGTAAAACACGAAATATCATTACTATTTTGGCAATTATACTAACCACTATGCTATTTACTTCTATGTTAACAATCTGTACTGGAACATATCAATCAATACAGACTACTATGCAAATGCAAAAGGGAAGTAAAGCAGATGGAGATATAAGATATTTAACAAAAAATGAGTTTGAGCAGTTGCAGGAAAATAGCGATATAAAAGTTAGTGGTTGTCGAAGACCGATAGGATTTGCAAGTAATACAAAGAATCATAATGTTGAAATTGATTATATGGATCAAATAGAGCAGGAATTAACTTTTAATAGACCAACGCATGGGAAAGCACCGAAAAAGGCTAATGAGATTGCTACTACAGATAAAGCATTAGAAAGTTTAGGCGTAACGCCAAAAATAGGAGAAAAGGTCAGGATAGAATTTGATTTAAGAGAAGAACATTACGTTTATGAAATGACAGTTTCTGGGTGGTGGGAAGCTAGCAGTTCACAAGTTAGTGTATTGCTAGTGTCAGAGGAGTTTATGAATAAAAATGAATCTTTGTTTCCCTATACATACGATGAGGACATGGAATTTGCTGGAACGTATTTTTCAGAGGTGATTTTTGAATCTAAAAAGAACGTGGAGCAACAAATAAATAAGATCATTGAAGGTTTTAACGAGAAAAAAGGAAAAGATGTTGTATCTGGCGCAGTGAATTTAATTACAAATCCACAATTGGATTTTTCTGTGATTGGCGTAGTGATTATCTTTATAGTTTTATTTGTTTTGGCAGGTTATTTGCTCATTAATAATATTTATTCTATTTCGGCTATGCAGGATATAAAAAATTATGGACTACTTAAAACTATTGGCACGGCGCAATCTCAGATTGCATTACTTGTTAAAATCCAGACATTGTGGTTACTTGTGCTGGGAATACCAATTGGTTTAGTTACGGGGTATTTTATTGGTAAATCTATTTTACCGTTTGCAGTGAGTACTATTGCAAGTGAATATTTAAGAACAGAAATAGTAATAGCACCAAATCCGTTGATTTTTGTTGTGGCAACGATATTTACGATTGTAACGGTTAAAATAAGTATTGGTAAACCATTACGTATTATATCTAAAGTTTCCCCATTGGTAGCTATAAGGGAAACAGGAATAAGAAAAAATAAGAAAAAGAAAAAAACACATAAATTTAGCATGATTAAAATGGCAAATGATAATTTTAAGAGAAACAGAAAAAGAAGTATTTTTATTATTATATCTATGGCCTTATGCTGTGTATTCTTTAATTCGGTTTTTATTTTAGTTAATAGTATTAGCGTAGAAAAAGGTGTTAGCCTACAAAGCGCAGTGGATATTGAAATCGGAAATGGCAACCTATTTAATAAGTTAAAAGCTTATACAAGACATAGTGATGGTTTAGAACCCCAAGTAATAGATAGCATTAAGGCAAACTTTAAAATTAATGAGGACGGGATTATATATAAAAATACATTAGATGATTTAAACGTTACATTTAATTATAATGCACCAATACAAGATGAAATTATATCTGAAAATGGAGTGAAGATGGCAACTACAGAAAATGGGCGTATAATACTGGGAAATAATAATTTACCAATTTGTAATGTCTATGGAATAGATGGAAATGTTTACCAGAGAATGAATTTAGTAGACTCTATTGCAGGTATAGAGCAGAATAATATTTTTCAAAAAATGGAACAAGAGAATTTCTTGATAGAAGCATTGCCTGTTTCACGTACAAAAGGTACGAGAAAATTTCAATGCAATTTAGGTGATAAAATAAAGGTTTTTGTTGATGATGAAGAAAAACTTTATACGGTTATTGCGCATGCGTATGTTAGCCCGACAGAATATGAGGCTCCTAATATGACGACAGGTATAAATATTGTCGGAGGAGATGCACCGATGTTCTATTTTTCCCAAAAGTCATTTGTAGATTTATATCAAAATCCAACAATCATGAATTATACATTCAATGTCGATAAAGAAAATATGAAACAAATTTCATCGGAGATTGAAGCATTCGTTGAAGATTTTGAAGGAAAAGTTGGATTTAGTTCTGCCGAGTTGATAATACGGGATATGGAAAGTATGAAAAATACAATTTATGCAGTGGGAATTGTTGTTGGTTGTATTATTGGAATTTCAGGTCTTATCAATTTTTTGAATTTGACAATTGCAAATATTTTGAGTCGGAGAAGAGAATTTGCCATAATGGAAAGTGTAGGAATGAGCAAAAAACAGATTGAAGTTTTGATAACAGGAGAAAGCCTGCTACATTCTGTTTATGCAGCTCTTTTAGGTATATTGTGTTCATTAGTAACAGGTTTTTTATTGATTGGTCCGATTTGCGAAGATATATGGTTTATGCGTTTTGATATGGCAATGTGGCCCGCTATTCTTATAAGTGGAATTATTATTATACTAACAATATTTTTACCTAAATTATTGTATAAAGTATTTAGTAAGGGAAGCATCGTAGAAAAACTTAGAATTGAGGGATAGAATTTGGATATTTAAGTTTATTAAATATAAAATTGTGTGGAAAGGAGGCGAAAGAGTATGAAAAATTTAGAACAAGTAGTACAGGAAGAAACATTAGACATTGAAGTACAGTATTGTGATCCAGATGATTGTCTGCATGATTGTATGCATTCAGGAACTAATAACTG
>JAHHTS010000126.1 GCA_020024475.1 Oscillospiraceae bacterium | reverse complement strand
TTAAAATCCCGTGGCCATTGCGGCTGTGCGGGTTCAAGTCCCGCTTCGAGTACAATAAAGTGTATGTAATCCCTTGTAAGCCAATAACTTATGAGGGATTTATTTTCATATACATAAACATAGCATAAACAAACTCAAATTTAGCTGTTTATGTGGAAATAAAAAAGCCACCTTGCAATGAAGATGGCTAATTATTATAATATGCTGTTTTTGCTGTATGGTAAGTAGAAATTTTCAATTTTTATGGGGTAGAGTATGTACTACCCCCTTTGAAAAAAAGTCCTCTGAAAAGTCAGATAGCAAAATTGAAATTTTTATTTTGAGAAAAAATATTTTATTAATTATAAATATCTATTTTACCAGTCCTCATTGGTTGAATTATTACCTTTGAGATAATCGCATATTTGGCTTATAAAACTGTTTATGAAGTTATTGAAATTATTCACACAATCTTTTTTATTTATTTTCCCATTTTTCTTGAACATGTTAATATCTCCTTCCCCCATTATGTTTACTCCACCAGAAAACCTAACTTGATATTCATTGTTATAGTACATTGAATTGATACTTGGAGTGTCAAAACGTACTTTTCCATCTTTGAAGTAAATAATGAGATTCATATCTACATTGGCGGAGATATTTACACCTAAGGCTTTTTTGCATATAAAAGCTTGAAGGTATGTTCCATGAAGATTAATCATTTCGTTTTCTAATTTGTTAGAAACTGCATTTGGATTTTTAAAATTACTAATTATAAACGCATTTGTAAGTTTGTATAAATCATTTGCAGTTTTTCCAGGAATCTCAACTACGTAAAAATTTTTCCCATCAAGTGTTTTTAATCCATCTTTTGTTGCTGTAAATTGTGCATAAGAGGATAATGTAAAAAACATAAAACAGATAAAGCAAAAAAAGTTTCTCATTTTCTTTAATTTATTAGTTAAACATTAATTGTATATAGTAAAAAGCGTGAGCAAATACTATGCTACGCTGATAGGTATCGCCAAACACCCAGACCCATAACAAGTATGCCCACGCATATCGTGAGCATTTACTTATTGTTAGTTGGGTCTTTGATTAAATTGGCGATTTTATCAGCCCAAAACAATAGCAAACGCTAATGTTTAATAGTAATATGTCTTGAAAAAGCAATAAACTTGCTAAATCATTGCAAAAATAGCTTAAGTTTTTGATAAAAAGAAATTTCTCCCTATATATTTATATAATATATATTTTATAATATAACTAATAATGTAGTACTATATTGTTATTATGATAATACACTATTAGTAGGGAATGAAATCTATGTAGATGCGTTTATATGGCTATTTTCTTCCTCTTTACATTTTTTGTTTTAGCTTTTCAGAAATATCCAATTTGTTGTTTTCTTCAAGTGATAATTTCTCTATTAATGATTTTATATTTCTTTTTCTTGCCTTTTTATCACTATTTGAAAGAATGGTATCAGATATACTATTTATCCTATTATATAAATCTTTTTTTATGGTATTGATATTTGAATTACTATTTATCATAGCTTCTGCATATCCCCAAAGAATTATATCAGCTGTAGAAAGGTCTTTTTTATTGTTGGGGGTAACTAAATTTTTCATTGTTGTTAGTTTTGAATATTGATGTATTAAGTCTTTTCTTAATAGTGTCTGAAAAGGGGGTTTTATTAAATCTTCAAGTTTTATTCCAGTACCATTGTTTAGATATTGATGAGGCTTATAATAATGTACTTCCCATTTCAGATAGTGCTTTAATGGATTCCAGCCATCATCCATTAGTATCTGTTTTCCTTTATGGTCTTGTTTATTATTAATATTCTTATTTACATCATACATTTTGAGTGATATGTTTTTACCTTTCCACCATTTGAAGAAATCTCTATCTTTACCAATCTCATTCATTACAAGTTTTATATCATTGCTATAGTGTTTAGAGATATATTCTTTTGGTTCATATTCCACCTCTAATATTTTTCCATATTTAAACTCATCTACATAGGCATCCCATAATCTGCATTTAAGAATGTTTTGTATGGTTTTAATAGCTTCTATGAATGTAGTATTTGAGTAAGTGAAGTTATGATTCTGAAAGTAATATGTTATACTTCCTTTTAATTTAAGGGTGTTAGTATTGTTGTACCAATATATTTCTAAGTCATTACACCCATGTAGAATGTACTTAGTGCATTGTGTATCAATAAAGTATGCTATTGTTTTGCAGTTTTCAAGAAAAGGCTTATCTTTGTCTTGAAATCGTTTGGTTATAGCCAAGTAATCAATCATTTTAATATCCCAATTTAAGAGGGTGAAGATTAATTTCTCCACCCTTTGTTATTATTATATGATTGAGCTTACAACCTCTGCAATTTCTTGCAAATGTGGTAGCATACCTTTGAAATAGTAAATTTCTATTTCATCCCATCTGAAATCTTTGCTATATAGGATAATGAGGTCTCCTGTATCAGATTCATTTGTTATTCTGCCATTTTCCCCAGTTATACCAATACTGCCATATCCTATAAACATTGGATAGTTTTCTATTTCCCATATTTGAGTACTTACATGAAAAGGGTAGAATTGTTTTAGATATGATTCTTCTTTCTTTGTGAAAACTCCCTTAAATTGAGCCTCAACTGGTTGTAGGTTTCTTCCTTTTAAGGCACATTTGACATTGTTGCAGCCTTTGAATATTGATAGTGTTTTAGGCAGAAATGTAAATCCACTATCCCAAATGTAGCTGGTTTTTGTGTTTGGCTTTCTTACATAAGTAGCCTTTTGGAGGCAGCTTTCAATAAATTGCTTATTCATACTCTGCCTCCTTTCTGACTTCTTGAATTGATGTAGTGTTCTTGCATGAAAGATTCTAAGTCTGATTGCTTGACATAGATTTTTCTTCCAAACTGACTGAAAGGGATTCTTCTTTCGTCTCTGTAGGTCTGCCATGTCTTTGCAGATATGCCTAAAATCTTTCTTGCTTGTGTGGATTCTATCCACTGGTTACTAACTTCTTCTTCTGTTCTCTTTTGAAGAAGTGCCTCAACATTTGATAATGTTTTTGAGATGTTCTCCCAAATGCTTTGTGGTACTACCACCATGTTTAATGTTTCTGTCATAATTTAATATATCAAAGTACCCAGCAGAAACATTTCTTGCTTTTGCTTTGATTGTATGACAAAGGTATTTGAGAGTAAGATAATTATGTGGTTATGAATTTTGGGTAAAAAAATCTATTTTTCCACAATAGGATTTCCCACTTTCTTCTTTAATCTGTATCTAATATAATCTGATTTTTCTTTATTTGATGCTATCATATTTTTACTGCCATATTTTATGTAATATAATAAGTCGTATATTAATGCTGCTTCCTTGTTTGTGATATTGTTACTTCCTTTCTGATTTTTCTCTTTTTGCAGTAATGGGTCTATTATTTTTAGTAGGTTTGAGACTAATACTGTATCGTCAAATTTATGCTCTTTTGTTGTTGGCTCTGTTGCATATTTTAAGATTTTCTCTAAAAGATTTTTCCAGTCTTGTAGGCTTGGCTTAAGCCTTTCCAATTCATCCATTTTATCTTTTAAGACATGACCTAAAACCTCATTTATTCCTAAATCTATTTCTTTAAGAATGTGCTTTTGGATTTGCATACATTGGATTAAGTTTAGGTTGATGCTTGATTTCCTTGATTTAGAACGAATTTCTAAGTCATTGCCAAAATGTTCTTCAATAAATTGATAAAGATTTATATTGTTTATAGTGGTTTCACATGTAGTGTAAATTTCGGCTCCATATGTAATGTGATATGACCTTATTATTATAATGTTTATATTGTCTGTAGAGTATCCATAGTCATTGAATATGCTAATAATGTATTTATCCATTTCTTCCATTTCATTCATCCATTCTTTTAATGAATCCAGTGCTCTTTTAATATCCATAATATATTCTTTTATTGTTAGTAAAAAGGATAACAATTCTTATCCTTTAGCTTGTTTGATGAGGCTTTCAATATCCTCTGTTTTCATATCTCTAATAAGTCTTATAAGTTCCTCTTTTTTGCTTTCCTCTTTGTTGCTATCAAAAACCATAGCCATAGTTTTGTCTTGTGACTGATAGTCAAATTGTGATAGATATGTTTCTGTAATTTTAATATCAGAGTGACCTAAAGCATTACTTATGTCATATACATTAGCATTCTTTTGTCTTGCTATATTGGCAAATGAATGTCTTGCAATGTGCATAGATAATTTCTTGTTTATTCCAGCCATTGTTGCTATCTGTTTAAGATATTTGTTTATTAGGCTGTTCTTTGAGTTTACTTGCTGCATGAGATTCTTTTTAATCTCTGCTGGTAGCTTATCTTTGTCCTCCCATGATATAGCTTTAGCATACATAGCATTATTATCCAAAAGAGGGAATATATAGTTTGTTGTAGGCTTGTCTATATCCATGTAATGAGATAGAATATTTAGTGCTGGCTCAAATAGTTTGATATTCTTTTGGGTACTTGTTTTATCCATGCGATAAATAAGCCTCTTGTCTGATGTTATATTGATACCTCTTAATTGTATTAGGTCTCCAGCTCTCATGCCAGCACAATAGTAGGCAAATAAGAAATAATTTCTGCAATGCCATATAAGACTACCTTTTTCTAAAGAAAGTTCCTCTATGAGCTTTATTTCGCTTTCTGTGAGCTTTTCTTTGTTGGTTTCTATGGTCTCACATTTAAAGTTTTCAAAAGGATTGTTTTTTATTGTAAGTCCTTCTGATTCAAGTTCCAGTACACCTTTTTTATAGATAGATGCAAAGTTGTCAAATATCTTACTTATGGTGTTCTGTTGTAATGTCAATCCTTCTTCTTTTGAGTTTGGTAGTGATTGTAAGTATGTCTTGAATTTGTTTAAGAATGATAATGTTATATCTGTGAAAAGTAATTCTTCTTTGAGTTTTGACATGTAGATTTTAAGTTCTTCTTTCTTTTTAGGTAGATTTGCAACTTCTTCTGCACTCACTTTATTTACATATAGCTTTAGCTTATTTATGAATGTGATGTACTTAGTAGAGGTTCTATAATTACCAGCAGATAATGTTCTTTCTGCAAATTCTTCTGCATAGGATATGAAGTTGAATGTCTTATCCTCTTTTTTTACTGCATTGATTATTGTGCTGGCTGTTGAGGCTTTGCCTTCATCTTTCAACTCTCTATAGGTTTGTTTTACCTTTTCCATTTCTTTGTCTAAGGTATTGTTCCATGAAATGTAATTAGGCTCTTTTTTGGAGATTCTTTGTCCTTTCTTCAGCCAGTGAGATAAACTATCCAACTCTATGGAAGTTTTGATTTTTCTGTGTTTTCTGTTTTCTGTGATACGAATAAAGATAGCATAATGTCCTCTGCTATTCTTTTTCTTGTCAACTTCAAAATTGAATGTTATAGCCATAGTTTTATTATTTTAATATCCACTACAAAGATACTAAAATATTGGGATTACATAAACATTCTACATAAACAAATAGGTGTGTTTATTATATTTTATTACATTTGCATTGGTCTTTTGAATATTGTAATACATTGATAAACAAATGAATATATTTTAAATTAAATGTAGTGTGATGTAGATTTCTTAGTCCCTCTTCGAGTACAAGAAATTTAATGTTGTAAAAACTTTTGTAGTAATATTCAGTTTGTCTAAAGTT
>JAHHTS010000125.1 GCA_020024475.1 Oscillospiraceae bacterium | reverse complement strand
GAGAAAATTTGAAGAAAACGGGAAAGTAATTTATGATTATAGATAAGTGATTAGTGGGAAGGAGTATTCTTTCCCATTTTTAATACAAACGGGATACACAGTACACAAGTAAGTGTGTATCCCGTTAAAACACCTGTTTTCAAAGTATAAAGGTATGCGGGGACAGTTTACAGATTAACCGATTGGAAATCTAGACAGCAGAGTAGAGCAAGGTCTTGTTTGGAACACAACTAGCATTTTACTTTATGAAAAGAAACTTACAGAATATTTCAAAATGGAGGAAGTGGTAGCAAAACAGGTCAATTCTTATGCTAAAAGTGAGACAGTCAAAACATGTTAAAGATAAAAATACTCTTTTGAGAAATGCGTTGACGTTGAAAAAAATGGCCGGTATAATAAAACTAGAAGGAATTCTTGATATTTTTAATACCTAGATTATTCGGATTATATTATATGGTTCTTATGCAAGTGGAACTAATACGTCTGAAGCCGATGTAGGTGTTTCTTTATTGTTAAATGAAAACCTAAAAGAAAGTACGGAAGATAAGCTGTCAGATCTGATTGTAGATTTAAACTTAAAATATGATAAGGTATTTTCAGTTATTGATATAGATTATGCAGTTTTTCAAAATGGGAAAAAGGCACTCCGTTTTATAAGAATATGAATAAAAAAGCGCCTTGACTATTTTTGATATTGAATTTATCCTATGTAATAGCATTTAATAAGGAGTTAGATGATGTATAGAATAATGATTGTTGAAGATGAAATTCAGATGAGAAATGAATTGACTAATATATTAAGAAATAATGGTTATGACGTATATTCTGTCACCAGTTTTATAGATGTAGCAGAACAAATACTTCGAGAACACGTAGACTTGATTTTGCTAGATATCAATTTACCAAATGAAAATGGATATCAGATATGTAGTAAAATTAAAGCAAATGTAGCTGTTCCAGTCATTTTTATTACCAGTAGAAATTCTGATATGGATGAATTAAATGGCTTTATTTCAGGAGGTGATGATTACATAACCAAACCATATAATGTACCAATTCTTATGGCAAGAATTTCAACACTGCTTAAACGAGCATATAAAGAGAATGAAAATGAGCAGCTAGAGTATAAAGGGTTAACTTTATGCGTAGAAAAAAATATCATTTTTCATGAGGAACATAAAATCGAGTTAACAAAAAATGAGTTTAAAATATTATGGTTTTTAGTTAAAGGAAAAGGCAAGATTTTATCAAGAACTGAAATTATAGAATATTTATGGGATAATGAAATGTTCGTGGACGATAATACATTGAGTGTGAATATTAGAAGGATTCGCACAAAATTGGAAAAGATAGGATTAACCGATTTTATACATACAAAACATGGACAGGGATATGCAGTATAGACACATGAAAGAATATTTAAAAGAAAATAAAATATACATTTTTGTTAATACAGCGGTGTTGCTTTTTTTATCAGCGTTTTTGATATCTGAAGATATTTCAATAGTTCAGGTTGTAACAATTGATATTATAACGTCAGGGCTTTTTATTGGATGTATAATATATCATTATGAAAAACGGAATAAATATCATAAAAAAATTGAAAAAATTTTGGAAGGTTTAGATGAAAAATTTTTATTGACGGATATTATAGAGTTTTCACAAAATATGGAGGACAGGTTTTACTATGGGGTTCTAAGAGAATGTAATAAAGCCATGTTAGATGAAATATACAAGGGGAAAAAAGAACGATTAGAGTATAAAGAGTATATAGAACAATGGCTTCATGAAATAAAAAATCCATTATCTACGATTAAATTGATTTGTGAGAATGAACGTTCTAAAATAACAACTAAAATATTAATTGAACTTACTAGAATTAATAATTATATGGAACAGGTTTTATATTATGCTCGTAGCGCTGATGTTGAAAAGGATTATATGATTAAAGAGATACAACTAGCTAAGAGTGTATCGAGAGCTTTGGTGAAAAATAAACAACTTCTAATTGAAAATCGAACAAACGTTATTATGGAAAAATGTACTCATTCTGTTTTAACAGACGAAAAATGGTTAGAGTTTATTATTACACAAATAATAAATAATTCTCTTCAATATAAATCAGGTGTTTCATTAGAATTGGAGATTTATAGTACAGATTCAAATGAAGGTGTAGAATTCATTATTCAAGATAATGGGATCGGAATTTTGCAATCAGATCTTCCACGAGTGTTTGAGAAAGGATACACTGGAAAAAATGGAAGAAGTAATAATAATTCAACGGGTTTAGGTTTATATTTGTGCAAGAAATTATGTAACAAGTTAGGGGTAGATATTTATATTGAGTCGCAAACCGGTCAAGGAACAAAGGTGATATTAGTATTTCAAAAAGGAAAAGTATTAGAGATGCAGGGATAGATGATCTGCATCTCTTACATTTTTGTAAGAAGTTTGTAAGATAAATCAATATATTTTCATAGATAACATTATTACAATGATAGTAAATAAGATGATAAGGAGAATTGATGTATGGGAAATGAACAATTATTGTTACGTATTAAAAATATACAAAAATACTATGGTAGTAACAACAATAATATTGTGAAGGCACTAGATGATATCAGTTTTGATGTGAATGAAGGAGAATTTCTTGGAATTATGGGTGCTTCAGGGGCAGGCAAAACTACATTGCTGAATTGTATATCTACAATTGACAATGTAAGTGCTGGATATATTACTCTGAAAGGTCAAGAAATTACGATGTTAAAAGACAAAATGCTTGCACGTTTTCGTAGAGAGAATTTGGGGTTTATTTTTCAAGATTTTAGTTTACTGGATAATTTGACAATATATGATAATATTGCATTGGCATTGACAATTAATGGAGTGGCATCTATTGAAATTCGAGAAAAAGTAAATAAAATTGCAAAACAATTGGGGATATATGATATTTTGCAACATTATCCATATGAAGCATCAGGAGGACAAAAGCAACGTTGTGCGTGTGCAAGAGCAATTATCAATAATCCAAAGCTGGTTCTGGCAGATGAGCCAACTGGAGCTTTAGATAGCCATTCTGCTCAGATGTTGCTAGAAACTATGCATGATATGAATGAAAAATTGAATACAACTTTTATCATGGTTACACATGATACGCTTTCAGCAAGCTATGCGAAGAGAGTTATTTTCTTAAAAGATGGGAAGATTTATATAGAATTACAGAAAGGGGAAAAAGGAAGAAGACAATTTTTTAACGAAATACTTGATGTAGTAGCACTTCTAGGGGGTGAACAAAAACGTGTATCTTAAGTTGATTAATAGTAATATAAAAAAGACAATAAAGGATTATCAAATATATATTGTAACTTTAGTGATTAGTTCAGCGTTATTTTTTGCATTTGTTTCGTTAAGTAGCCCGTACAATACAATTATTGCAGATGGTGGGAAGTATTCAGAAGTTTTGTTTAGAGATACTATTAATTTGACTGTTGGCTTAGTTTCCCTTATTTTTTTTGTTCTAGTAACATACGTAAATACTCATATGATTAAAAGAAGAGCAAAAGAATTTTCGATTTATATGCTTTTGGGGATGGAACAAAAAAAAATAGCGTTTTCGTATTTCGTTGAAACATTTGAAATTGGTATTATATCAGTTGTAATAGGAGTAATCTTAGGAACGATTTTATCAGGTGGATTGACAAGTATTGTTATGCTTTCTACTGGAGGAGAAGTAGACTATACGATTGGGTTTTATCCAGATGCTTTTGCTAAAACTTTTCTTTTTTTTGCATTTTTATTTATTTTTGCAGGAATATTTAATACAAGAAAGTTGACAAAGACTAGACTTATTGAGTTGTTGAATGCTGAGAAAAAATCAGAGGGACAACAACAAAAAAAAGGTAAATATATTGTAGGATTGGTTATATCAATAATATCATTTGCTGTTGCAGCAGTAGTACTAAAGGAGTATTTGTCAATTGGACGTGATTATATGTCAAATATTCCAACTGTAATAAGTAATAGATATCAGACAATAATTGGAGTAGCCTTGGTGTGTGGCGTTTTTTCAGGTTACTATGCTATTTCATATTTAATTTGTTTAGTTCGTGACAAGAGCATAAAATATAAATATAAAAAATTGAACCTAGTATTTATTAGTAACCTATACGCAAGATCATCATCTAATGTTAAAGTTATAGCCAGTGCAACAATAGCAATAGCCATTTCTATTTTGGGATTTGTCATAGCTCCAGTTTTATCTGATATTTCAGAAGGATTTTTAGAATACAGAATGCCGTATGATTTAATGATAAATAATTCATATAGATATATTGACAAACAAGAGGATATTCCATATATTGATTACTCTTTTGTAAGTGATATTTTGAAAGAACATGGAATTGAAGAACGTGAGATATGTCAGCAAGAAGCGTATTTTGTATGGGAAAAAAGTTTTGAAAATGTAAAGATGCGTGACAATAAATGGGATATGCCTAGACTTGCGATATCTTTAACAGATTATAATCAAATGCGGACAATGGCACATTTACCCAAAATAGAACTTGCTGAGAATGAATTTGCATTACAGGTAAGTAATGAGATTGACGAAGAAAGCATGGAAAAACAGATTAAATCGGCAGAATCGGAAATTGTGTTAGATGATGGAAAACAATTAGTTATGTCAGAAAAAGCAATATATAATGATGCAATTGGATCATTTCTATATAACTTTGGGAATTCCAGTTCTTTTATCTTACCGGATAGTGTGTGTGAAAATTTAAATATAGCAAAGACGTGTTATTATGCAAACACAAAGGACATTATACCAATTGATGAATGCGATAGCATCGAAAAAGAAATTAAGGAGAAATTTAAGAGAAACTATTCAGAAATCTATAGTAAATATGAAGAAAAACATAAAAAGGATAAGGATTATCAGGATTTTATTGATCCGATACGCTTTATGACACAAGAAACAAATTTAGTTAAATTAAATTCTGTATGTATTCGGCTTTTAGGAGTTTATATTGGTGTAATTTTCTTTGTGATTTGTTTGACTGTATTATCTCTTCAGCAACTATCAGATGCTGAAAATACTAAAACACAGTATGGAGTTATGTATAAGTTAGGCATTGATAAGAAACAAATATATAGTTTAGTGAGAAAACAGATTTCATTGTTTTTTGCAATACCATGTATTTTAGCAATGGTTGGAGCTGGAATTGGAATTTATGTATTTATGCTTAGATTCGGTCATAAAGTAGAAACATATATTGGTACAGCAGATTTTATGTTAAATATAACTCTTGCTGTAGTGATGCTATTGGTTATTTTTGTATCATACTTTTTGGGGACGATTAAAGCATATCAACATAGTATTGAGGACATCTTTAGGACAAATTTTAGAAAACAGATTTAATAAAAGGAGCCTGCAGTATTGTAGGCTCCTTTTTAGGAGGCATTATGAAAGAAATAATAAAAATAGTTAAATACACAAAAATTTCATATACAAAAAAACAATCATGGTGTATGGTATGGGTTTTGCTGAATACGCTACTTACTTTAGGCTATCCGGGATGCATTAGTTTTGTGATTGATCACGGTATTGCTAAGGGAGATTTGCCTACAGTAATTAGAGGTGTAAGTGCAATGTTATTATTTGGCGTATTGATTATTTTGACAAATTATCTTTACCAAATTAAATCTACAAAATTAGGTCGAGAA
>JAHHTS010000124.1 GCA_020024475.1 Oscillospiraceae bacterium | reverse complement strand
TGAGGTTCACGAGTTGGGAATAACCATAGGGAAAGAGGAAAACTTGACCTATCACGTCGCCCGCCATACTTTCGGTACCTTGATGGTTTCTGCCGGAGTTCCCATGGAAAGCATATCCAAAATGATGGGACATACAAATATCAGAACGACACAAGGATACGCAAAAGTTACTGATGACAAGATTTCAGAAGATATGGATAAGTTGATAAAAAAGCATTAGATTATAAAACAGGGCTGAATTCAAACAAAATTCAGCTCCGTTTTATATGCATTTTATGTGATTATAATGTTTATATTGTTTCAAAACATTCTATCCAAAAGGAATGTTAACATTTAGAATCAATCATAATCTCTCGATATGTAAAAGTGATATGAAAGTATCCATTCTTGTAATGTTAAATTATATCAATAAAAGAACTAATAGTAACATCGTATTTAATCGAAGGCTATTGTCTTTTAGGTGGATTATAAACAATTATTTTTTTGACAAAGTCTGCAAAAAACTTTTACCCCTCTAATACCGTTCTAAAATTATTCCACATATTAACATCCCCTCTCTCTTCTATAATCAATTGTCTCAAATTTATCAATGTTTCGCTATGAGAATGGTGGAAAGAGAGAAATGGACTATCTGTTTCAAATAATAATCGTTCTTTTGGTATTAATGAAAACATAGATTGGAATTTTTTCGTATTCATCATTGATTTATTAATGGAGAAATAAAATCCATTCTCCACAGCACTTAATAATTCTCCCTTACTTCCTGTAAACCAATGAAGTATAGGTTTAAATCTGAATCTATCTCCGATTATATTTAGAACTTGTCTAACAGCCCGACGTGAATGGATGGTTATTATTTTGTCTTTATCATAACGACATCGTTCTATTAATTCGCTAAAAAATGCTAATTGTTCGCTTTTGTATGTCATATCAACAAAATCTAGCCCTACTTCTCCAATATAACGTGCTACTGGCAAAAGTTCCCACATTAATGGGATTTGGCTTTTATAATGATGAATCAATTCTGGGTGAAAACCAAGTGCAAATCTAATATACTTGCTTGCTATCTCACCAGATTCCTTTCTATATAAGTCTGGCAAGTTAGTGACTGCTATTGTATAGATTTGATGTTTTTCTATTTCATAAATAGCACTAACCAGGTCTTTCTGTAAATCCAGATGGAAATGAGTGTCGTAGAGATGTTCCATTAAAGTGAGTTAATTAGATTTTCCAATTCCTTAATACCTCGCTCGTAAAGACTAACATAATCATTTATATGGTCTGTAATTGGTCCCGACATTTGTATAGCTGCATAACTATCTTTTGGTGTTGCTAACCCCAATTTATAAGACTGTAATGATTCAAATCCTATTTCAGTTTCATAATGATGACGGTAAACGGTGGCGTCATCCAGTCCTGCGGCTTTAATTGCAGCTTTTCTTATAGTACAAGGTAAACACTCCCCACAATGTCCCACTGTTTCTCCAGTCCAACGTCCTTGATCTGGATGCGAACAAGATAATGTATCCTGATAATGGGCATTAAGAAAATCAAGATCTTTACAGGTTCTCATCATCTCACCTTTTGTCTGCATTTGAAAGGGATTGACTAATGATATATCTATATCTAATTTTGATAACAGACTTTGTAACATTCCCATAAAATACGGATGTGTTGTACGGGTACTAAGGCTACCTAATCGCATAATGCTCAGAGGTATGTTTAATGAAATCACACCGTTTTCTGGCACATATAAATCAACATGATGACCAATACCTGAAGCAATAGCTATGGCATGAGCAAAGAACATAAGCGATCGAGAACGTGTCGTGTCCTCAACACCATTCTGTGAAGCTGCATAAAACCTGAAGAATCGTTTGGAATCAATAGAATATTGGGTTTTCAAAGAGTTGATAACTTTGTCTTGATATATTTTTACTCCCTTACCTCCACCATAATGACTAACGAATATAGGCTTTTCCCCGTCTTTGAGCAGATTGATAGCACCTATGAATGAATCTAACCCACCAGAAAGCATGCACAATATATCAGAATCAATCTTTCTAACTGAGCGACGGTAACGCCATCTGCCCTTTATATACTTATTCTCATCATCTGTTATGGCCACACTCTCTCTAAAATATATAGTCCAGTGATCACCTGTCAGGAAGTTTAATGCATTTATTAAAATAGATTTGCAATGTACCCATTTTTCATAAACTTTTACTGGAATGTATAGCTCAAGATCTCGAGTCCATGCATCTTCCTGTTTTTTACGACTTACACTCCTATCTACACAGAAAACCATAAGAGATATGTAAAACAAATCCATAGCTTCATCAGTAAAACGCTGGGGTGTAACATACATATGTTTCTTCCCGTAATCGGTATTAGGATTCCAAAATGTATATTGGAATGTTTCTGGATCATTGATGTTTACTTTCCTAGAACCATCAACTTGAAAACTATCATATTCTGATAGTGTAAAAACAAAGCTCTCTTTCATCGTAGTTCCTCCATTTGTTGATAAGAAATATCACATAGCGTTTCCAATGCTCTATTAAAGTCCTCTGGGTTCAAACCACTCTTGATTATATTAGGAACAACACTGTCAACAATCCCATCTATATATTTTTTAATAGATTTTTCTAATTCACGTAAGTCTGATACATGTTCACAGTTCTTGAGAGCTGTTTGTTCTGATTGTAGCAACAATTTATCAAAAATATAATGCTTTATCAATCCACCTACTAGCCGTTGCAGTAATTCTTCATTGAAGCTTTCAAGTTGATTGAGATCAATGCTTTGGTCCGCTGCTACATCTGCAAAAGTTTCACGTAAAGCTTTATTTGTCAGAGAATCCTCAAGGTCATTGGGTACAGGTGCAATAAGTCCACATATATCATTAAAGATATCTTTTGTAGCCCTTTCATCAAAACGTATCCCTGCATCTATAAATCGTTGATGAATGGATTCTGGCGTTCCAGCAAAGTAACTATATAGAATACCAGCCGTTCTGCGAACTTTTGCAGCCTGTCGTGTGGCATTAGTATGTCCACCAAGTGCTTTGGTGTAATTTCTTATAGCACTTTTAGCATTGCCACTGCTTCTATTATTCATGGCTTTCCTCATCGAGCTACGTACTGTGCCCCATTTGACAGCAGATTGATTTGATTGACAGTCCTTTTGCTCATTTGATTCTCCATTTTCAGTATTATCCTGTTGCGATTCAGCCTCTTCTGCTTTATCTTTTGTTGGCATTGTTTCATCTGGTGCATCCAACTCAGGATTCACATCTGGATTGTAATCTGATGGTAATAAAGATGTAATCTTTGGACCTTTGTATAAACTTGATGTTCCCATTATTTTTTATTTAAAGGTACAATTGAATTTAGTCTTGCCTGTCTCTCGATAGTACTCTTCAACTCCGGATTTGTCGAAAGGTAATCGTTAAACATAGTTGCTTTATCAGGTGATAAGTTGGAAATAAATGATGCTAACTGCCCACAAGCAACTGCATTGTACTTGCTTAAAGGTTGCTCCATAAGCTTCTTCAATGCATCTTCTGTCATTCCAGCCTTTATACAGAATTCAGTATAAGATCTTAAAACCTCTACATTTATAGTTGATGTGTTCTCTATCACTGCAAATACCTCTGATGCAATGATTGCTTTCTCTCCAGGTACGAGTTTGTCAACCAATTTTAAGGCAGCATTTCTATTCATCTCAGTTCCGTCAACAAGTTGTTCATAACATTTACGGGCTGTTGGGCTCAACATGTCTAGGCTTGATTGTCCATAGCGATTTTTAACATCTGCAAAGTAAACGTATTTGTCCAACTTTTCTTCATCCAATCTAGTGCCATTTTGCATCCACTTTTTCACCCAATCCTTTTCTTTCCACACTGCAAAAGGATTATCATCATTCAATTCTTCTCCTTTTTCAAATGCCTTAAAAAGTTCTCTATTTTCAGGTTTTGTGACAGCTTTGAAAAACTCCGAATTGAAGTACTCTGCCAACATAAGCTTGGCCAATATATTTTTATCAAGAGCTACATTTCTCGCTTTGGCAAGTTTGAGTCGCATATACAATGTATTCAAGAAACGCTTACACTGGCGGGGGTTTCCATTAATGCTTGGAGCTAATACAGATGAGATTTGTCGTGCAAGTGCCATATCTTTTTTGCAACTCTCTGCGATATCTGACGCTTTATCACTAATTTGTTCCATCGAAAAGTCTTGATCTGGATCCAGAGTATATATAATACTCAGTATTTCTTTAAACTGATCTTTAGTCAAGGTCTCTCTTAATAATAAACAAGCAAGATACTGATTTACTTCTGCTCGCGTCAATTGGGGTATATATAATGGATATTGAATTACCTTTTCTAGATACTCTTTCCCGATATCCAAATTATTGCCTGGAACCTCCTTGTACTTGCTCTTTATTGAATACTGTATAAGGCGTTCATCTGCTCCTATAACAAAAGACATGCCTTCTACAAAAAGGAATAGTCGCATGGCCTCAAACACTTCGAGAACCGTATCTGGCAGACAACGGTCAAGTTCGTCAATAAACACAACTACATTTTCTACTTTACTTTTTTTCAGAAGTTGTTTAAATTCCTCCCGAAAATTCTTGATTTCCGTTCGTGTTTTATCGTCCTTCTTAAACTTGTTAAGAATTTCTTCTAAATCCTTAGCCTGTGTTTCACCAACATTAGTCTTAATAGTAGATAGTACACTGCTGAGAGTTAAATCAGTCAATGCACCAATGCCACCCGTCAAGAAGAAATCCAATCCATATTTAATACCTTTTCCTAAAATCTTATTAAAATCTATTTTTTTTATTAGTGTTTTTGCATAATCTGTTATCTCTTTGCTGAAACGTTTTTCGTCGGCTAATGCATCTAAAATAACACCGCAAAGAGATGTTTTAGTATCTTCATATCCTTCGAAAAGCCATCCGTTAAATTCTATACAGAGGGTTTTAATCGAATCTTTTTCGTCCCCGATTTCTGTATTCTTTTCCTCTATCTTTTTTTGAGCTAACTTCATCAGACTAGACTTGCCACTTCCCCAGTCGCCATACAGTCCTATTGTTGAAGGTGATAGCTCTCTATTGGTTGCTATATCAACAACCATATCTACCATATATCCAAAATTAAGGTAGTCAATCTCTGCTTCTTTATCTGGCCACATAGATATCTTTCTTATATAGTTTTTTTACAATAATTCTACTTCGGGTTTTGTAAAAGAGGAAAACTACGACAACCTGTCACAGAATTTTGCATCAAATATAGGTTTATGGATTTGTGAAATATCTGTCATAGTTCCAATTTTAACCTGTAATAAGTTCTCGTATTTATCAAATATGTATAAATTAGACAGGAACACATTAGTACGCCACTTGATTATTATAGCTATATTCTTATCTAATTCAATCGCAAGCCACTTAGCTATTTTTTACAAGCATAATTTGATTTTGATACGATTTAATTATCCAAATTGCAAACCCTTTGATCTTAACGCAAAGATACATAAAACAATCAATAATAAATGGGAATCAATTAAAAAACAATCATTTATACATCTTGTGTTTCAATTATTGATTCAAAACGATAAATTTTATAAAAGTAAGACTCATAATCTTATGCCTAATCCGGAAATATCGTACAATTTCAGTCGCCCATTTCCTCGCCGTCCATAGAAGTTAGTACAGACTCTATTGAAAGCGAAAAGGTCTGGCGGCCATGCCGTTTCGGGCAGAATCTTCCTCTTTCAGAGCGTATTCAGCCCGAAAACCTT
>JAHHTS010000123.1 GCA_020024475.1 Oscillospiraceae bacterium | reverse complement strand
ATATTATATTTGACGGTGTTGAAACACTTATAACTCAATATATTAAATATTACAACACTAAACTACAATCCATTAAATTTAGTAAAAAGCCATGTTCAGTTTCAAACTGAACATGGCTTTTTACTAATATAATATATATTAACTTTTATTTTATAAGTTTACTTTATAATTAAAATAATATTATAGAAGTGTTTATTATTTTATATTGTAGAATGATTTAGCATTTCTTTCTGTTATGTCGATAACCTCTTGTTTTGTTATAGATAATTCATCAGCAATTTTTTGTGCTACAAAATCTAGCATTGAAGAATCACAACGCTTGCCTCTGTTAGGTTCTGGAGCCATATATGGACAGTCGGTTTCAATTAATAATCTATTCAGCGGTACAACTTTTAAGCTTTCTAAAGCTCTACGGGCATTTTTAAATGTGAGAACACCAGTAAAACCTATATAAAATCCCATTTTAATAAGTTTTTTACAACTTTCCCGACTTCCAGAATAGCAATGAACCACTCCTTTCTTTACAGGATGATTGTTAAAAATATCAAATGTATCTTGCATTGCATCTCTCGTGTGAACTACAAGAGGCTTATCAATTTTATTACTTAATTCTATTTGACGGATAAAGGCTGCTTTTTGAATATCGTCAGGATAGCTATTTTCGTAATGATAGTCTAATCCAGCTTCACCAATAGCTACAACTTTTGGATCTAACCGCATTTCTTCAATTTCTGCCATTATTTTATCATCTAGAGCTTGAGCAGCATATTCAGGATGAATACCTACTGAACAGTACATAAAATCATTCTCTTTAGCCTGTTGGAAAGCTATACGAGAAGATTCTATACTTGCACCGATATTTGTTATTGTTCCAACACCGTGCTCCTTAATATATTTGATAATTTCGTTGTAATCAGATTTAAAAGCATCATCATTATAGTGACAATGACTGTCAAAAATTTTACCCATAAATATTCCTTTCAAAATGAATAATGGCTGTTTAGACTGCCATATTATTATATAAAATATTAAAAAACATAATAAAAATATAAAATATTATTTACTATTTATATATTTGAAGCAAAAGAATTATACGAAAATATATAAAGTATGTCAATAGTTCGTTGCCAAATAAGAGGTTGCTATAGCTATACGCATTATAAATAAAACACCATGTTCACTTAATGAACATGGTGAATATATTTATTATCTAATTTTGCTACCTGGAACAACAGAATCATCAACGAATATAACTTTTGCAGAACCATCAGGCATATCAGCAGCAAGAAGCATACCCTCGCTTACAAAACCGCGCATTTTTCTTGGAGCAAGGTTATCAATAATGATAACTTTTTTCCCAATCAAATCAATAGGCTCATACCATTCGTGAATTCCGGAAAGAATCGTTCTTTCTCTTTTGCCATCAAATACTGTGTTATTAAGAAGTTTATCAGCATTTGGAACTGGAACGCTATCCTTAATTACTCCTATGATAAGATTTACTTTTGTGAAATCATCAATTGTGATTGTTTCACTTTTTTTCTCTTTTTCTTCAGGTTTAGAATCGATGTTTTTTTCAGCTTTTTTTGCTGCTTCTTCAGCAGCAATAGCAGCAAGCTCTTTTGCTACATCAATTCTAGGAAAAATAACATCACCTTTTTTAACAGAAACTTCTTTTTTGAAGCCAAATTCTTTAAGACTTTCATATGTTAAGTCGTCAGAAATAAATCCAAGTTGTGCAGCAATTTTTGGAGGTGTATTAGGAATATAAGGCTGGAGCAATGTAGTAACAAAACGTAGTGCTTCAACAAGATTATACAGTACTGTTGCAAGACGAGTTTTGTTAGAGTCATCCTTAGCAAGTACCCAAGGTTGTGTTTCATCAATGTATTTATTTGCTCTCTGAACAACTTTGAAAATTTCCGCAAGAGCTTGTGGTATATTGAGTTCATCCATGTATTTTTCTACTTTTGTAGTTAAATTTTCGCACATATTGATAAGACTTTTATCTAAATCATCATATTCTCTTTCATAAGGAAGAGTACCATCAAAGTATTTTTCAATCATAGCGACACTTCTGGAAACAAGGTTTCCCAGGTCATTTGCAAGATCAGAGTTAATACGGGCAATAAGACTTTCGTTTGTATAAACACCATCATTGCCAAAAGGAATTTCTCTTAAAAGGAAGTAACGAACTGCATCAACGCCATAACGATTGCATAGCACAACAGGGTCTACAACATTTCCAACGCTTTTACTCATTTTTCCGCCTTCAAGTAGTAACCATCCATGACCGAATACTCTACTTGGAAGAGGTAAATCAAGAGCCATAAGCATTGCTGGCCATATTATTGTATGAAAACGAAGAATTTCTTTACCCACAATATGTATATCAGCAGGCCAATATTTATCATAATCGTTGTACTTATCGTTTTCATAACCAAGAGCTGATATATAGTTAGACAATGCATCTACCCAAACATAAACTGTGTGCTCAGGGTCGAATGTTACAGGAATACCCCATTTAACGGTTGTTCTTGAAACACATAAATCTTGAAGACCTTGTTTTATAAAGCTAATCATCTCATTTTTTCTTGCTTCTGGCTGTATAAATTGTGGGTTTTCTTCATAAAGAGCCAAAAGTTTGTCAGCATATTTGGAAAGTTTAAAGAAATATGCATCTTCTTTAGCAGCATAAACTTCTCTTCCACAGTCAGGACATTTTCCATCTACAAGTTGACTTTGTGTCCAGAAAGTTTCACAAGGTTTGCAATACATACCTTCATAGAAGCCTTTGTAAATATCACCCTGGTCATAAAGTTTTTTGAATATTTTTTGCACGGTTTCAACATGATAGTCGTCAGTTGTGCGAATGTATCTATCATAACTTATATCAAGCATTTTCCATAAGTCTTTAATAGATACTACAATGTCATCAACATATTGTTTTGGAGTTTTGCCAGTAGCAGCAGCTTTATCCTGAATTTTTTGGCCATGTTCGTCTGAACCCGTAAGGTACATTACGTCATAACCTTGCAATCTTTTGTATCTAGCAAGTGCATCACAAGCTACTGTCGTATAACTGTGACCGATGTGCAGTTTATCTGATGGATAATAAATCGGTGTAGTTATATAGAATTTTTTCTTTTCCATTCTTTGCCTCCGTAAATTTTGAAAATTAAATTACACTTAGTTATATATAAAATACTATAACAAAAATAAACAATAATTTTCAAGTTTTATTTAAGTTTTTTTCTTACTTTTAATGCCATATTAACTAGCTTAGCATAAAATTTATCATAAGTGATTGTAAATTCACCAGCAGTTTCAACCACTTCACCATTAAAGTTTGACTTGAAACTTAAAATTCTATAAAGAGCTTCATTGTCTTCTGGTCTAGGAGCGACACCTTGCATATCATATGTGTGGCATCCCCCTTCAAGAGCCCAATTCATTAGATATTTTTGCAATAGATAGGTAGGTCTAACATTTCTATGTTCCTCATTAGAGCATCCGTAAACATGACTTGTTGTGCCTGCATATTGAACAGCTACACCACCACATAAAGGTTTACCTTCATAATAGCACATATATAGACGACAGTTATCGCCTAAGCCGTTAAGCATTTTTGAAAAATATTCTTTTGGGCGAATGGTAAACCGTTGTCTTTCACCTGTTTCAGCATAGATTTTATAAAAATCATCAAGCCCTTCTAGACCAAGATTTTTACATACAACTCCTTTTTTTTCTGGGTAGCGCAAATAATATCTAGTGTCACGATTCATTTTTGCCATTAGTTCATCAGGCGTAAGACCTTTGATATATCTAAGCATATAGTTGTATCTTGGTTGAATGGTATCATGAAAAGGTGCATGTTCTTTAATTTCTAAACCACATTCCTTAAACAAAGTAATTGTTTTAGCATCATCTACCATAACAAGTGGATCCATAATGAAAACATAAGCTTTATATTTCTTGGCTACTTCCTGTATGCCATTCAGTAAATCCTTGATAACTGATTTATCTGTATAGTCACATACTGGACCACGACAAGCATACATCATACTTTTTATTCCGATTTTTCTTATTAAAATAAAAATACCGCCAATGATTGCTCCGTTTTCATCTCGGCTTACGACAATTTCACTTTTCCATTCAGTTTTTACATTACCCCATCTTGGACTTTGCTGAAAAGCACCATGAGGATGATTGTTACAGAATTCATCAAATTCTGCATATTGATTTTTAGATAAAATTTCCATGATTTATGACCAACCCTGATTAGTTTGTAATGAATGTTGTAATATATAATGAATAATATTCAATTTATAACAACGTCAAAAAATTACATTATAAATTAGTATATCACAGTTTTGAGAAAAAAGACAATTATTTTTTATAATAAATTGACATTATCTATTATATTTGATAAATTATAATGTAGATTTATTTTTTTGCATAGAGCTATGCATTTTTGGAGGAAAAATGAAAAAATTCAAACGTATTACCGCTTTTGCTATGGCGGTTGTTCTATCTGTTTTATTTGTGGGATGCAGCAAAAGTGGTAACACAAGTAGCGACCCCGAAATGAAACGGGCTATTGATTCAGCAGGTAAATATCTTATTAAAAAGATTAATAAACCAACATTTGGTGATGAGATAGCTGTTATAGCACTAAACAGGAGTAATTATATTGACTATTGGCATAATCGCTCTACACTTTATGTTACATCGCTTGACCACTATATAAAATCTAATGGTTATATGGTTGCAGATCATGGTAAAATAATTCCAGAGGGATATCCACCAACAATATTAGCAATCACTTCAGTTGGAATATATGCTGACAAAACCGCTTCATCTGATCTTACTACAGGTATAAGTTATGACAGCATTGTGCTTGAAGGTGGCTATATTAACAAAATAAATGCTTTAACGGCTTTAGAATCTGGCAAGTATCAAATGTACGAAAAAGGTGATTTAACAAGACAAAATCTTATAGATTTTGTTATGAGTTTACAGCAAGAAAATGGTTCGTTCATCTATAAAGGTTCTAATGTGTCGGTTATCGAAATTACAGCAAGTGCAGTTACAGCACTTGCGCTTACCGAAGAGCCATCAGTTCAAGATGCTGTTAAAAATGGTGTACAATATCTTATTTCGCACATTAGAGAAGATGATTCACAATCTGACATTGTAAAAACAATTATTGCACTTAACACAGCGGGTTATACAGCCGATGATGTTGAAGGTATTGATCTTGTGTCAAAAATTATGTCATTTCAAAGAGATGACGGATCTTTTTCCTTTGATTCTGAAGCAAAAAAAGGAAATAAAGAAGATACATCACTTGCACTTTTGGGATTAGCAAGCCAATATCGTTTTGAAGAAGGGTTATCATCTATTTATGATATGAGAGATGTTCTTGGTGGTACACATAATAAACTTAGTCCAGGGTGGTCACGGTATGTGAACATGATGAAAGTATTTGCCATATTTATGGTTATATTCCTTATAGGCTTGTTTATAACTTCAAGAGTAAGAATTGCAAAATGGAAAAAAGAAGGCGTATACGATTATGTAAATGGTTGTAAATTATCTGATAATGAAATAGATGCAATGAAAAATAAAAAAGCTCATATAGAAACGACTGAAAGCACAGATGATGCAGCTGAAAAGATTACTGAAACAAATGATGTAGTTAAAAAAGACATTGATGAATAATTTATGATTAAAAAGACAAGAGCATTGTGCTTTTAATATTTTCCCCCTTTACTTAACCAAGCAGTAGAGGGGGTTTTTATTCGTTACAGTTGTTAAT
>JAHHTS010000122.1 GCA_020024475.1 Oscillospiraceae bacterium | reverse complement strand
TCTCCAGTATAATTTCCTATTCCAGTTATGATAACATTAGCAGTTCCTACATTCACATTATTTTTATATAAAACTTTATAATCAATATTTTCCTTAAGCCCATCAATAGTTACAGTAGGAGTTTTTTCACTACCATCATATTTGATTGATTCATATGAAATACCTACTTCTTTGTTACTTAATTTCGCAGGAATAATATTAAAACTTTTCACTACTTCTCCAGTATAATTTCCTATTCCAGTTATGATAACATTAGCAGTTCCTACATTCATATTATTTTTATATAAAACTTTATAATCAATATTTTCCTTAAGCCCATTTACTATTACTTTCGGTGATTTTGCTTTCCCATTATATATGGTATTTGTATATTCTAAAGAAATACTATTTTCATCAATTTCCTTTTCAGTAATATTAAAATATTTATTCCAAGTGTTTTTACCAGAAGCCAAAGTTGTAATACTAGTTACTCTACTACCAGCTCCAAAATCGTTAACATCTGTAGTTAAATAAGGAACTCCATTTCTATTTGCAATTCTATAGCGTACCATTCCTCTTTCAACTGGATCATCTGAATCTGTAAAGTAAATAGCACATAAATTACCATTATCATCGTATTCAACACCCCAAACAGTTAAAACGTGTGCTATTTTCCCAGTGTCATACGTTAAAGTAATAATTTTTCCATCTTGAATAAATGTCTTTAAATCCCTTGATAAATATTTATAACTATCATAATATCTTCTTTCCGTTAATTTTTCAATTTGAAATACATCATAAAAATATCCACCTCTTTTATCAGGTCCGTTTTCAATTAATATAGGCCCATCCCAGTCTTGATCATTTACTCCACCATTTTCTTTTGGAGCATATCCATTAATGAATTGATCTTGTAATATATCTGGCCAATATCCCACCTTACGATTAGCAAATTGTCTAACAAACTCCTTATAAATATCACTATTATTTTGATCAACTTTACTATTTTTGAATTTTTTAATCATATCTATTTTATCCTTATTAGGATTTTTCTCAATATATTTATTTATATATTCACTATTTTGATCAAACCACCAATGTAACATATTAGAGGAAGCAGCAGAAAAACACAGAAAAGTATCTGCATTAAAACTTTTATTAATATCATACCAGCCATTTCCATTTATAAATGGTGAAGTGTATTCAATATAATGGACTCCATTTATATGATATTCATCCTTTACAAATTGAGAGTCAGTCCCTCCCATCTTCGGGGGTACAATTCCATTAGTCCAATAAATAGTTTTAGTAATACCTAAATCATCAACGTAATTACTTTGATTAATATTATTTACTAAAGCATAACTTTTACATTCACTAGTTAAAAAGATTGTCATTATCAATATACCTAATATTAAATTAATTCTTCTATTTTTCAAATTGATCACCCTGTTTTTCCATTCATCGTTTCATATTATCACACAAAGTTCTACAAATATCAACATGAAACCTATTTCTAATACTATCTGATTATTCTGAAAGTAAAACGAATGGTTATCCAAATATAAGGTATAATTCTGGGTCTTTGACGCTTTAACTGTATTTTAGGCATAATATCAATATTCAAATAACATTTATTTCATGGGCTATTATAAGCCATTTTATTTTGTCAAATTTTATGTTTTTATTTATCGTGTTTTTTCATTATTTATGAGATGATTATTATATACTATATGACCAGGTGTTTTATGAGATTAAAAATTAATAAAACAAAAAATTTTGAACAGTTAACATCATTAGAGATATCTATAATAATGGGAACCGAAAAACTGTAATTCATGAAAAATTAGGTCGCATCAATGAGCTCATGGATGAGATGCATATGTCCAGAGATGAAGTTATTGATTGGGCCAAATCTCGTGATGATCAGCTAACTTCTGATTTCAATAAATCTAGAGATAAGGTTTCAATTGATTTCTATCCTCACAGAATCATTGACAAAGATGTTGTCAATCTTAAAAACTGTTCTCTATCATATCATAAAGCAGGTTGTATTCGATATAGCCATCATGCGAGATCTTGTCGGTCAGCTTACAACTTTCCAATTTATCATCTTACCGTAAAAGCTGATTTTGATATTTTCCCAAAGTAATCTCACAGCGGATATGAAGCAGTCCCTTTTCCATTTGATAGTACATCTTCGGAAACCAGACGATTTTTTCCCTTGATCTGCTTTGCAGGTCAGTGAAAAAACCGCTGTCCTTTTGTGTTTCTGTTTCATACCACCTGTTTTCCAGTATCATTCTTGCCAGCTTTTGACAGTGCAGTAACCTTTTGAAGCTGTCGTAGCAGAAGCGGTAGAACAGAAAAGTGATCAATGCACAAATACTAGTAGCTATCAGTATGGTTATGAAGTTGTATGTGTGGAAAGCGTCAAGCCGTTTTCTAACAAGCTGAAATGCTCAATTGGCACGTATGAGGTATTTGATATTCAGTAGCAGAAGAACCACCACGAACACAAACAGAAACGTCCCTATGGAAAGGTGATAGGCAAGGTACTTATCGCTGGATCTGATACGGTGTCCTTTATTCCAAATCTTTTGCATAAATCAATCACTCCTGGGGATGAAAAAAGCAGTCAATCCTAAGAATAACTGCTTTATAAATGCTACAAGATATAATCACAAATCTGTATTTTATTACTGTTATATTAAGGTCGTACATATCATACCAATTACGCTAATAACCAAAAATAACAATCCAATACCTGCTGATTTTTTACGCTTTTCTATTTCTTTTGAGTTGCTTTCACTCATATTTATAATAGGATATTTTCTTCTTCCGATTAAATACATAAGCAAACCACTTGAATTATTCCCACTCATCGTAAATACTCCCCAAAATTTAGGGTGCTTTAATCCTCTAGCTGTTGCGTCTATAACAGTCATATGATAAATCTGAAACACAACACAAAACGCTCCTACAAGTGCAACTGCTCCACAAATCACCGCTAAAACTATGTTCAAATTCATAACAAAATATCCTCCTTAAAATTTTTTGATTATTTGATAAAGCAATGCTGATGAAGTGATAACCATAAGACAAAATATTCCTACCAAGAAATAACGGTTATCGGGGATAAACATATTTAATGTTATCAGCAATGCTACGACAATGATATTTACAATAATTGCCCATATCATTTTTTGGTTGCTTTTTACTACATTTGTACTTTCTTCTAAATGTTCAATCATTTTTTCATCACCCTTTAGCAATACGTCAAGACTTATAGAATATAGATTACTCAACTCTATTACACTAATAATGTCTGGATAAGATTTTTCATTTTCCCAGTTTGAAATTGTCTGTCTTGATACATTGATTTTTTCTGCAACATTTTCTTGTGTCATTCTAGACTGTACGCGTGCATTTTTAAGCTTCTTACCTATTTCCATGTCCCGATTGCTCCTTTCGATGTCATTGTCATATATTACCACCTAAATGTCTATCCAACATCTTTTACATAGCCTTTCTTCTTGTCAAAATTATTTTACATAGCTTAAATACAGCTCTTTTGACTCATTATACTGTAATTTTAGAGTAAAATCTATAAAGGCTTTTTTCATTTTTTGATTGTCTAATATTTATAATAAAAGTTGTATTACCTATACGTGTTATATAAGAAAAATCGTTTTCTGTCATATAGTTTGTTCCTCCTTTGTTAGATTTGATTATTGGGCATTCCTTTTAGAAATATCCAATAATCTACGTTTTAACTTATCAAGAAGACAATAAGTAGTGAGTATAGTCGAATTAACTATCTTTCCCAATCTCTTATATTCTTGTTTTGTTTTCGCTTCAATTTATGCTCTAATTCTTGTTCTTCTTTGACTCTAAATATCTCTTTAAATCTATCAACGAAAGGTTTGCTAAAGCAGGAAAGTGATCCATTGCATCAAGAAATGGTTTACATATTTCTACTAGTTCGTTATATTTCTTTAGACCTGGTTCATCAAGGAAGAATACTTATTCTTCCTTAAGATATTTAGACATTCTCGTTTTTATCAATTCAGCTTTCTATCAACAAATAAAAACTACAGGGAAAGATACATTAGATTTGTTTTGTGTTACTTCTCAGGGCAAAAATCGAGTGTTTTTCCTCTAGGATCCTCTTAAAATATCACACAAGATACTTGTATTAACCTGTGGCTATATATCGAATTGCAGGCTTTCTATAACAAAAAAACACCGTATTACTACGATGTTTATCATCTATTCAAATTTGTTAAACAAATTCATTGATAAATTATATTCCTAATCTTTTTTGTGGAATATAATATGGACCTAAATAATCAATTTGTATTATTTACATTAAGAAATAATTTTCATTTGTTGAAACTTCACTATCTTTTTTTACTTATAAATTTCTAGAAAAAGAAGATTCTAGAAAAAGAAGAAATACTAAATATAATTAGCAAATAAACTACATAGTTTTTATTTTCTTTTGCTTACATTTCAAAATATGTATCATTTAAATATCAGTATTGTTCTTTCTAACTATTATTGCTCCAATAATAGTTATTAATCCTCCTATTAAAATAGCGGCATTCCTAAAAATAAATGAATTAAATAAGACATCAGGTAATTCAAGTTTAAAGACGATATTTAAAACACTGGATATTATACTTGCAATGTCTTGTACACCAATTGCCATAATTACAAGACCGATTACAAATAATACTGCACCTATAGTTACTTTTTTATTCATAGATAATCCTTGTATATTGTAATTGACTCATTTAATTGATCATCAACATACCTTTTCCTTTCTATCAACCTTATTTATCCGTGGTTAATGACGTATAAGTTATTCTATAAAATTAAATGATTTGAATGTAGAATTATATATTTTATTTTCATCATTTCATCATTTAGCCCATTTATCATATTCGACAGTACATCTATAAGACCATAACCCTACTTTCCATGCGTTTAATTCTAATTCAGACATGCTTTCATAATCATTTAAAGTTAAGACTTCATCATTTGCATAATTCATTTCTTTAGCAGATACAGGTACAAGACTAGAAATAGTTATTCCAATAGCCATCATACCCAACAGTTAACGGTAAGTTTTTTTCGTTTTATATTTCCTCCTCATTTTTCATTTAAATTATTACAAGGAAATATAAATTATTAAGTCAATAATATCTAAAGAAATCTAAATTTTAAAGTAGTGGAAATTTCAATGTAATCATAAATAATTCGTCTGTTTCAAGAATATCACAAATACCATGATGTTTTTTCATAATTGCTATACAATTATTTAATCCTATTTTGGTTGATGAATAGGATTCATGATCTTCCTTTTTATGATTTTTTATAGAAACTAATAATGCGGAATCTTTTAAGTTATACGTTACTACAATTACTTTAGATAAATCAGCATATTTTTCAATATTCGAAAAAATATTTTCAAAAACTCTATATATCAGGTTAATATTGACATTGATTTTCGAATGAATGTCTTCGATATTCCTAACAATTATTGTTCCTCTTAATTCTAAATCAACTAGATTTTCTTCCAGCATAGGTAAAATTAAATCTTTTGCATTAACTTCTTCAAACACAATATTATATTTATTGGAATGTAATAAAAAATGATCAAATATATCATTTGTTATATTTCGCAAATGATATGATTTGTTTAATGATATTTTTAATAAATCTTTTGTTTTTTCATATGGTACAGAGTCAATTGCAAGTTCTATATATGTAATAACTGAAGTTAAAGGTGTTTTTATATCATGTGATAATGATGTAATTAAATTCATATTTGCATCAAATGCCTCTTTTTCTTTTTTTGACTTTGATATAACTGATAATCTTAAATAATCAATTCCCTTCGCAACTTGATAAATTTCATCATTTCCTTTAAAAGTTATTGGAGTATTTAAATCATTAGCAAGCATATTTAATTCTGTTGCAATAGTAACTAGATAATTAATTTTATTA
>JAHHTS010000121.1 GCA_020024475.1 Oscillospiraceae bacterium | reverse complement strand
TCTACCATAGGGGTGTATTTTTTCTATTGTCCATTTTTACTGGACCTTGTCAAATAAAAGTAAGTCTTTTTTATTCAATTACTACAGCTGTGCCACTTGCCGTTACCATAAGCATACTTCCACTTTGACCTATTACTTCATAGTCAATATCAACACCAATAACAGCATTAGCACCAAGTTCAGTAGCACGATTTTCCATTTCATTAATAGCATTATAACGAGCAGTAACAAGTTCGCCTTCATAACTATTTGAACGTCCGCCAAATATATTAGTAAAACTTGCGGCAAAATCTTTCACAAAATCCACTCCAGAAATAACTTCTCCAAAAACTACGCCTTTATACCCTTTTATTATTTTACCTTCTATAGAATTAGTTGTTGTGATAATCATAATTTTCTCCCAATTTATTTGTTATTATCTATATAATATTCTATTGCTCCCATAAGAACTTTTTTATCATTCTCATAACTCACATGATTAATAGCGTCTTCAATATAAACCCATTTTATTTGGCTAATTTCATCTTCCTGTGCGACTGTTTCTGAGTTATCTGCGGTAGCTACAAAATAAACAACATCTTTCTTAACATTATATTTTGGACTATATGTAACAACTTTACGATAACCGGAATCCAATTTAACAGAAAGACCTGTTTCTTCACGAATTTCACGCAAAGCAGTCTCTTCCTCTGTCTCATTATTTTCAACATGCCCTTTTGGAAAAGCCCAATGTCCACCATTTACATGTTTGATTAAAAGTATTTGATTTCTGTTACCACTCTTTCTGAATACAACTGCACCACATGATTTTTCTGTTTTCATTGAGACACCATCCTTCTTTAATTATTAAAATTTGAGTTTTTCCATTCTATCAAAAGCCTGAGCAAGCTTATCAATTTCTAATGTACATGAAATTCTGATATGAAACTCTCCACTTTCGCCAAAAGAACTGCCTGGTATTACACGCACATGACATTCGTCCATAAGTTTCTTTGCAAACTCAGAACTTGTTAATTTGGTCTTTTTTATAGATGGAAAAATATAAAAACTTCCGCTTACAGGTAGAACATCAACATATGGAATTTCTGATAATCGCTTATGTGCATACTCTACTCTCTCTTTGAAAGTATTTACAATATTATTTTCGAACTCACTAAAATGTTTTAATCCATGCAAAGCTGCTCTTTGAGATATAGATGGAGCAGTATAAACTACATTTTCGTTTATTTGTTGTATAACATTTATAATATAATCTGGTGCAATAATATTTCCTACACGAAAACCTGTCATTAAAAAATTTTTTGAAAAACTATTTATAGTTATAGTTCTTTCTTTCATTCCTGGCAAAGAAGAAATAGGCATAAATTTTTTTGTATAGTCAAAGGATGTGTAAATATCATCTGCTACAACTATTAAATCATTTTTTATAGCAAAATCTGCGAGCTCTGACATTGTTGCATCTGTGTAACAAATACCAGTAGGATTATTTGGTGTATTTATTATTATAGCTTTTGTTTTATCAGTAATCGCAGCACTAAGCATTTCAAAATCTATTTGAAAGTTATTTTCCATTGACGTTTTAATAAAAACAGGAATTCCTCCAGCCATTTTTACCTGATTTGGATACGGAAAAAAGTAAGGCTCTATTATAATTACTTCATCATCTGCATCTAAAATAGCTTGCATAGTAAGAAACATTGCAACGCTGCCAGCTGTACTTACAAAAACCTCTTCATCTTTTACAAGCATATTATATCTTTCTTTATAAAAATCGCAAATTGCCTGTCTAAGTTCGGGATATCCTCTTGAAGCGGTATATTTTGTATGCCCAGCTAACGCATCATTAAAAGCATTATTTATTATGATCTCAGGTGTAATAATATCGGGATCACCTATGCTTAAATTAATAAGATCATCATACTCAACAGATACATCTCCACTTGTCTGTTGATCTATGACACTATCTCTATATTTAGACGATAGGTACTTCAAACTCATACTTTTCACCTCACATAATTATTCTTTATTTTCAAGTCTTTCACCTAATAAAGCCCATTCCTCAAAAAGTTGGTCCATTTTTTTATTTGCTTGTTCTAAGTTTCTCCAAAGTTCATTCATTTTTTCATGATCAGATGTTATATCTGGATTAGACATATCATGATTATATTTATCTATTTCTTTTTGCAAGGCGTCAATGTCTCTTTCACATTCCTTAAACCTGAGACGATCTGCTGCTGCTTGTCTTCTAGCCTCTTTTTGATTTAAAGAATAATTTGATTTATTTGCTTTTTCTGTTTTAGGCTGTGACATTTTTGTATTAAATCCTTCAGATTTATGTTTTGCCATAAAATCTTCAAAATTTTTATAGAATACGCCCTCAGCATTTTCAATATTCATTATAGGACAATTTAATTGCTGCATAAGAAAGCGGTCGTGTGTAACTACAATAATAGTTCCTTCGTATTTTGAAAGTGCTTCTGTAACTGCCCGTCGCATATATATATCTAAATGATTTGTAGGCTCATCCAAAAACATGATATTTGCTCTATCCAAACTCATCTCACAAAATCGTAATCTTGCTCTTTCGCCGCCTGATAAGTTAATACATTCTTTAAAAACATCATCGCCTCGATAACCAAATCTAGCTAAGTAACTACGAACTTCTAATTGAGTCCATTTTGGCCTCATTGCCCAAATTGAATCAATTACCGATGAATTTTTTACTGTTATATGTTGGTCAAATATGGCTGGTTTAGCTCCTTGGCCTAATTTAATTGTACCTTCTTTCGCACGAATTTTACCTGTAATTGTATTTATAAGAGTTGTTTTTCCTGTACCATTTGCACCCGCTATAATAAGTCTATCTCCACGATGAACAATAAAGCTGAGCTTGTCTATAAGCGTTCGATTAGCTGTTGTAACCGTTAAATTATCAACTGTGAGAATTTCATCATAAGGTTTTACATCAAATTCAAATGAAAATTTAAGAGGCACACGTAGTGGTTTAGGCTTTTCTGACATTTCCATTTTTTCAAGTTGTTTTCTTCTGCTTTGAGCCATTTTAGTGGTAGAAGCACGAACAAGATTACGGTCCACATAATCTTGTAGTTTTGCAGCCTTTTCTAAATCATTCTCGTATTGTCGCTGCTGTTGCTTTAATTTTTCTTGTTTTTGAATATCGAAAGCTGAATAATTACCTCTGTATTCAAAAAGATATGTATCCTCTACTTCCCATATTTTTTTTACAACTTTATCAAGAAAAAATCTATCATGGCTAACTGCAATTATAGCACCTTTGTAATTGATCAGATATTCTTCAAGCCATACCAATGTATCAAAATCAAGGTGGTTTGTCGGCTCGTCCAAAATAAGAATATCTGGGTTTTCAAGCAAAAGTTTTGCAAGATTGAGGCGAGTCCTTTCACCTCCGGATAAAACTCTTACTAATTTTGTATATTCTTCTTCTTTAAAGCCCATACCTCCAAGCATTTTCTTTATAAGAAAATCTGTATTATATCCGTCTCTTGCGTATATCAAATTTTGAAGGCTATCATGTTTTTCTATAAGTGATTCATCACTAGGGTTTTCAGCAAGTAATTTTTCTATTTCTCTGCACTCTTTTATTGCATCAAAAACTGGCCGATAGACTGTCTGCATTTCACTGTAAATCGTATTTTCAAGATCTAATCCATCCATTTGCTTTAGGTATCCCACTGTCGCATTATCGTCAAAAACAATATTGCCTTCATCATTTTCCAATACACCCATAAGCATATTAAGTAATGTTGTTTTACCGGCTCCATTTTCGCCAATAATACCAATTCGGTCTCCCTCATTTACAACTACATTAATTTTTTGCAATATTATATCTATACCCCAACTTTTACCTACATTCTCAAGTGTTATCAGCATACTTCCCCCTTGCAAATTGACTCTAATTTAGCATTAGTTAAAGATATCAAATCCTTTACACCAACTTGTACTTGTTTGCCAATTTTACCTGCCGAAAAAATAATACTATCAAAATTTTCCCGTGATTTATCTATAAATGTGGGAAATAATTTTTTCATTGCAATAGGACTACATCCGCCATGAATATATCCTGTTGTTGGGAGCAACTCTTTTTGAGGTATCATTTCCACATATTTTTGTCCGCTTACTTTTGCAGCTTTTTTTAAATCTAGTTCTTCAGCAACTGGTATTACAAATACATGAATTCCCTTACTCCCGGTACATACTAAAGTTTTAAACACTTGCTTAACAGGTTTATTGATATAGCTTGCTACTGTGACACCATCTGAAAATCCATTATTCGGATAAGTATAGCTTTCATGTGGAATCTTTTTCTGATCCAATAATTTTTCTACTATCGTTTTTTGTACTTTCATAATTATTATTCGAATATATCTATAAATTTACCATTAATAACATCAACAAGTCCTTTATCAGTAATCTTTACATCCATAGAAACTGGCAAACATGTTGTTGCCAGACTCATTATAGGATTGTAATGAACATATCCAATATCTCTCATTGCCTGTTCAACTGACTGAACATCATTAGCAATTTCATAAGGATTTCTTTCACTCATTAGACCACAAACTTCAAGTTTGCACTGAGCTAAAACTTCACCATTTTTAACAACAGCAAGTCCACCGCCATTTTCAATTACAGTATTTGCTGCAATAGCCATATCTTCATTTGTTTTACCCAAAACTAAAAGATTATGATGGTCATGAGCATAACTTGTTGCAACTGCGCCATCAACAATACAGGCACCTGTTGCTATTGTACCAAATACATTGCCATTTTTACCGTGTCTTTCAATAACAACAATTTTTCTTGTTGTATTATCCAGTTCGAGTTTTCCTCCTTTAGCTTTAAGCTTCTTAACAGCTTTTGGAGTTCTAGTAAAATCAGGAAGAACTTCAAGTCCTGTGATTTTAACTTCTCCTTCTTGTATTGGAGTTTTAATATCAAAAATTTCTGGATTTATTTTTCCCAATTTCATTGTTTTATAATGATCTTCTGGAAAAGCTTTTTCTATTTTGAATGTATTTCCGACACTTTTATCGAAAACAATTTTACCATTTTTATATGTTTTTAAAGGTTTTATTTCATCCAGAGTATCAAGAATACAAAAATCTGCGATCATACCTGGTGTAATCTGACCTCTGTCATATAATCTCATTCTACGAGCAGGTGTTGCTGTAGCACAGTAAACTGCTTTTTCGAATTCAAGACCACATTTAACCATTTCCATTACAACAGAATTTAAATGGCCATGATTTATAAGATTGGCAGGAGTTGTATCATCTGTAACAATTGCTACATTTTCATAAAGATTGTATTCTTTTATAGCCTGTGCAATTTCCGGTTTAGCCATTTTGTCTTGTACCTGAAATATCATACCATTAAAAACTCTCTGTAAAAATGCGTTAAGATCATGTTCTGTATGGTCTGACCCAATCCCTGTATACACATACTGATTCAAATCACTTCCAATAATTCTTGGACAATGTCCCTCTAAAGGCATTGCAGGATAATTTTCTTTAAGATATTTTACAAATTGATTTTGCTTATCGTTAGGGTCTGTAAGAATTTTATATGTATTCATAACTTCTCCGAGACAAACAACTTCTTTGTGTTTTATAAGTTCAATAAGCTGTGGCATATCAATTTCGCCACCAGTTGTTTCAAATTCACCACTAGTTGAAGGAACGCTACTTGGAACTGCATAGAAAATATCCATAACTGCACCTTTTGCTGCTTCTATCATAGACAGAACACCATCAATGCCTTTAACATTAGCGATTTCATGAGGTTCACTTACAACCGTTGTAATTCCATTCTCTACCATAAGTTTTGCAAATGGTTTTGGTGTTATCATACTGCTTTCAACATGCATATGACTGTCTACAAGCCCTGGAATAACCCACTTTCCCTCAAGATCAACAGCATTATTATATTCTATATCTTTTCTCACTTCTCCTACACCGAGATGAAGTATTTTATTATCTTTTACTGAAAAATATCCTTTTATGAACTTTTTAAAAGGAGTATTATAAATATTACCATTGTAAAAAAGTGTATCTGCTTTAATTCCCATTTTTTTATTACCTCATTTTTAATAAACAAATTTTTATCTCTTCATAAACT
>JAHHTS010000120.1 GCA_020024475.1 Oscillospiraceae bacterium | reverse complement strand
TAGATGATATATTAAAAATAATAAAATACGCAAAATAAAATAGGAGGTTGTATATGGAAAAAGAGTATATAAAGAACTATAATTCTGAAAAAGGTAATTGTAGTACAGTGATTATAGGCAAAAATGCATCCATTACTGGCAAAGTTATTATGGGCCATAATGAAGATGATGAAAAATGTATTGTGCAGACTCATCTTGTGCCAAGAATAAAGCATGAAGAAGGAGAAGTTATTTATTTTGCAGATGGCAAAGCAGTAATTCCACAAGTAAGTGAAACATATGCTTACTATTGGTCAGAGGTTAGAACTGTTGGCGGAATTTCTTTTGCAGACTGCTTTGTGAATGAGTGGGGAGTAGCAGTAGCGACAAATTCATGTCGACCAAGTAAGGATTCTACTGGCAGTCATACGGATAATCCTGATGCTTATGGTATAGGTTATGGTTTGCGAAGACTAGTAGCAGAGAGAGCAAAGAACGCTCGTGAAGGTGTTGCTGTTTTAGCAGAACTAGTCGAAAAGTTCGGATATTTTTCGTCTCGTTCATATCAAGTTGCTGATAAAGATGAAGCATGGGTTGTGCAAATTCCTAAAGGATATAATATTGTTGCTAAAAAAGTTGCAGATGATGAGATTTATTATATTCCTAATTGGTTCACTATTCATAATATAGACTTTGATGATAAAGACCAATATTATTGCTCTCCAAACATTATTTCACATGCTATTGAAAATGGGTGGTACACTCCTGATAAGGAAGGAGATTTTTCAGATTTTGATTTTGCTAAAGCATATCAAGAAGGTGACCTTAAATTTTCTAGCATAATTCGTTCAAGAAATGCATGGCGATTGCTAAAAAATGTAGAGTTAGATTTAGATTACATAAAGCCATTTTCAATGAAAGCTGATAGAAAATATAGTTCTGAAGATGTTAAAAAGGTACTTCGTTGTCATTATGAAGGCACCACTGACGATGAAACGGATGGCTACAGGCGTAATCCACATAGGTGCGATTTTACATCTATTTGTAATGACAATACAATTGAAAGCGTTATAATCGAATTCAATGAAGATATTAATCTTACAAGAATGCTGAGAGCTGCTACAAGACCATGTACAACACCGTATGTACCATGGTATCCGGTAGCGCTTACTAGAATTCCAAATGGGTACGAGTTTTTACCCGTATCACCTTCCCAAGCATCCCATTTTTCAGTAGATAAATCTGAATTCAAGTATGATCCAACAAAGTCATGGTGGATAATGAGAACTATTAATTATTTTACGGAATTTGATTATAAGGGCACACATGAAAAAATACACACATCAATATCAAATATCGAGTCTGAATGGGAAATAGAAAAGATTGGTGTAGAAAATGCATATAAAACTTTGAAAAATATTGATATATCTGCGGCAAAAGAGATGCTTACTGCCTATACTTGTGCGCAAGCAGAAAAGGCCACAGATTGGGCAAAAGATATGATTGTTGAACTTGGTGAAGAAAAAATAAAGAAAAATTGCGAAGAGTGGAAATAATTTTATAAAAATAAGAGGCTGTAATATTTATATTACAGCCTCTTATTTTACTTAATGATTAAAAAAAGATGGAGATATAACCATATGAATGTTATAATATTTATATTATTTAAAAATAACCAGTTTTGTACAAAATATAGAGATAAAATAAATTTAAGGAGATATTATGTTAAAGATAATTATTTCACCTGCAAAAAAGATGATTGAAGATCCGGATAGTCTAGAATGTAGAGAAATGCCTTTTTTTATATCAAAAACAGAAAAAATAAAAGCCCGATTACAATCGTTAAGCTATAATGAACTTAAAAATATATGGGACTGTAATGACAGCATAGCAATATTAAATTACAATAGGCTTCGTGACATGAATCTTAGCAGAAATATAACTCCAGCCATACTAGCTTATGATGGTATTCGGTTTAAGCATATGGCGCCAAATGTATTTGATTATGAACAATTAGAATATGTTCAGAGTCACCTTGTGATTTTGTCTGGATTTTATGGGGCTCTGCGTCCATTTGATGGTGTTGTGGCATACAGATTAGAAATGCAGGCAAAGTTGGAGATTGAAAATTGTAAAAATCTTTATGATTTTTGGTCTGATGAATTATATAAATTTGTAACACAAGATAGTGAAATAATTGTAAATTTAGCATCTAATGAATATTCAAAAACCATTTACAAATATATTTCTGATAATAAAAAAATTATAACTTGCATATTTGCTGAAAATATAAAAGGAAAACTAATTGAAAAAGGAACTAAATGCAAAATGGCAAGAGGAGAAATGGTTAGATTTATGGCGGAAAATTGTATAGAAAATCCTGAAAAAATTAAGAATTTTAATAGATTAAACTATAAATTTTCGCCAGAATATTCAAGTGAAGATAAGTATGTATTTATTCAAAGTCAAGTATGATAAAAATTATAATTTTATTATTTGAGAAAATATATGAATTTAGTTATAATTAAATATTATTTTTATAGATAGGATTTTTTATGAAAAAGATTGTTATGGGTGTTTTGGCGCATGTGGATAGCGGTAAAACAACATTATCAGAGGCACTTTTATATATTTCGGGCACTATAAAAAAAGCCGGCAGAGTTGATCATGGCGATACTGCTCTAGACACAAATGAAATAGAAAGGGATAGAGGGATAACTGTTTTTTCTAAACAAGCCATGTTAAAATTTAATGATATGGAACTTTGTTTGCTTGATACCCCAGGACATGTCGACTTTGGAGCTGAGGCTGAAAGAACGTTGCAAGTTATTGATTGTGCAGTACTAATAATATCTGCTTTGGAAGGTATTCAAAATCACACGATTACATTGTGGAACTTATTAAAATCTTATAATACACCTACATTTATTTTTGTTAATAAAATGGATTTAAATGGTGTTGATAAAAATGCAGTTATATCTCAATTAAAAAAACAATTTGGAAGTGGATGCATTGATTTTTCAAGTGAAAATAAAGATATGTATGAAGAAGTTGCTGTATCTAGCGAGCAACTTATGGAAAAATATCTTACACAAGGACAGATAAATGATGAAGATATATCAGATTTAGTTTTTAGTAGAGATATTTTTCCTTGTTTTTTTGGTTCAGCGTTAAAAATGGAAGGAATAAATGAATTTTTAAATGGTGTAGACAAATACACTAAAAAAATACCTTATCCCGAAAAATTCGGTGCGAAAGTATTTAAAGTTTCTTATGAAAATAACGAGCGAATAACATTTTTAAAAGTGACAGGTGGACAGTTAAGAATAAAAGATGTTATTCAGCAAAAAGATAAAAATGGCGAGATTCATTCTGAAAAAATAAATCAGATACGAGTTTATACAGGAAATAAATATAAAACGGAAAAAGAATTATCATCTGGAAGTGTGTGTGGTGTCACAGGGTTGAATTTTACTTATCCTGGACAAGGCATTGGAAATCAAAAAAATAATGAGTCGTCTGTATTACAAGCAATTTTCAATTATAAAGTAATATTTGATGAAAAGTATGATGTAAGAAAAATTTTATCAAATTTAAGACAATTAGAAGAGGAAGAACCACAGTTACATGTGGAATGGAATGAACAAAGTAAATTAATAAATCTAAGCTTGATGGGAGAAATTCAACTTGAAGTTATAAAAACTTTATTTTTTCAAAGATTTGGTATAGATATCTCATTTGACGCAGGCAGTGTTGCTTATAAAGAAACTATAAAGAATATTGTTGAGGGTGTTGGACATTATGAGCCACTGAGGCATTATGCCGAAGTGCATCTGCTGTTAGAGCCTGGAAAAAATGGCTCTGGAATAGTTTTTGATACAATTTGTAGCGAAGATAAGTTGGATAGAAACTGGCAAAGACTTGTTATGACACATTTATTAGAGAAAACTCATTTAGGTGTTCTTACAGGCGCGCCTATTACTGATATAAAAATTACATTAGTAAATGGTCGCGCACACATTAAGCATACGGAAGGTGGAGATTTTAGACAAGCAACTTATCGTGCAGTAAGAAATGGTCTTATGCAGGCGGAAAGTGTTTTGCTAGAACCATGGTATAATTTTGAAATAACTGTACCTACAGAAAATATAGGAAGAGTTATTTCTGACGTACAGAAAATGAGTGGAAGTTTTGATTCCCCACAAACAGATGGAGAGAATAGCATTTTAGTAGGAATGGCCCCTGTATCAGAAATAAATTCATATAATTCTACATTAACCAATTTTACTCGAGGTAAAGGTAGAATAGTATTGACTTTTAGTGAATATAAGCCTTGTCATAATCGGCAACAGATTATTGAAGAAAAAGCATATAATCCAGAAAGCGATTTAGAAAACACGCCTGATAGTGTTTTTTGCAGCCATGGTGCGGGTTTTGTTGTAAAATGGAATGATGTAAAAAATAAAATGCACTTACCATCATTTTTGAAAGAAAAAAATATACAACCCCAAAGAACATTTCATATATCTAAAAAGCAAGTGGAACAATATTGTAATTCGCTTGAGGAAGATAAAGAACTTTTAAAAATTTTCGAACAAACATATGGAAAAATAAAAACTGATAAATATTTAGCTTTGCAATCTACCACAAAGAACAAAAACAATGATATAAGTACTAATTTTGTACCTTATGAAAGAGAGTATCTTTTAGTAGATGGATATAATATAATTTTTGCTTGGGACAATCTAAAAAAAATAGCAAAAGAAGATTTAGAAGATGCAAGACATGCGCTTATAAATATTTTGTGTAATTATCGGGGGTTTAAAAAGTGCGAAGTTATAGTTGTATTTGATGCATATAAAGTAAAAGGTAATTCAGGTGAAATATCCAAATATCATAATATTACCATAGTTTATACTAAGGAAGCCGAAACAGCGGATATGTATATTGAAAAAGTTACACATGAAATAGGTAAAAGAAATCATGTTAGAGTAGCTACATCTGATGGACTTGAACAGATTATAATTTTGGGACATGGAGCTTATAGAGTATCAGCTCTAGCTTTTAAAGAAGAAGTAGAAGCAGTAGAAAAAGCCATACAGGAATATCTTGAGTAATTTTGAATATAAATGATAGAGGGTGTTAAATTGAATAAAGAACCTTTTATTATTAATTTTGGAACAGAAGAGTTAAATAACATATCTGATGATTCTGGTATATCATTTAAATACAATAAAAATAATATTTGGAATAAGAATAGTATTGATAACACATTGATATTGGAAGAAATAAATAAAAAGCTAGATATTGTGATTGATTTATTGAAAGATAAATGAATATTACTATTAGATATAAGCAAAATAAAAAGGGCACTGAAAAGTGTCCTTTTTATTTATATATTTTTTATAATTCGATTTTCTTTAGTTGTATTTTTTACATAAGCTGGTAGATAAAATAACATAGGTAAAATTATGTAAAATATGTATACTAATATTGTTATTATAATCTCATTAGTGTTTCCAAAAATGGCTGCAATCAGTGGGAATTTTCCTCTAAAAAACATATAATCAGATTGTATATATGAATAATTGATTATATTTGCAGGGATGGATAATAAAAGAGTTGGCACACATGGAAGGAAAAGTTCCCACCAATTATGTACATCTTTATAACTATGATATCCAGATAGTTGCATTACTAAAAAAGTGAAAATCATTGCAGCATGAAAACTAAAAGTATGTAAACCGACAAAAGAAATGCATGAGTAAGAAGAAAGTCTTATAGCAGGATATAGAAAGTTGATTGCTCCACCTATTAGACCTAATGTGCATATTGAACCACATGCCATTTTTTTGATATAACCTTTTCCCCATATAGCAAATGGCATAGTATATAAAAACAAGCTACAAGGATATAATGAAAGGTTGTTTTTTAAGTCTAAGCCAACAACTTTACCTGAAATACTTTCCCAAAAAATGATAATAAATTCCCAAATGAGTAATATTGCCCAAATGAATATAAATGTTGATTTTATAAGATGTTTTCGTTTTGACAGATAAATAGATGAAAAAACTACAATTATAAGTATGGTAGCAGAAAATATAAAATGTAGTGGTGAGAAAAGAGTTCCTGGTATTTGATTAGCTGGCGCAAGAAAATCTTTATTTGTGAAAAAGTTTTCAATTAAATAATTAAAATTCTTCATAATATATATGACCTGGTTGTTTAATTAGTTGGTTCTATGTTAATAT
>JAHHTS010000119.1 GCA_020024475.1 Oscillospiraceae bacterium | reverse complement strand
AACTTTATAATTCTACCATCAGATGCCTTTTTGTACTGTCTACACAAATTGGAGCAGTTCAAATCATCCTGCTCATGTAAAACGAAGATATTAATGTAATGAGGAAGAAAGCCTATGAAACAAATCACAGAATCCATTGAAAAAATATTTTCTGATCGGGAGTTATAGGATGATGAATACCGCAATGAAGCTGACAACCTCAGCTTTTTAAGAACGGTCAAAGTCTATCGATCCAAAAGAGACATAATCAGCATGTTTCTCAGGTGCTGTCTTCAAATCCATTATAATCCCAGAGAGCGTTTTTTCTGAATCATTTATGTTCATCATTTCACCGTCCTTATCATTCAACTTTGAAGAAATAAGGGCCACAATATTTCTCGTGAGGTTTAATGTAAGTCCATTTATTCCAAGGATCATAGAAATACATATCGGAATGATTTAAGGAACTATTTTCCATCAATGCTTCTACATCATCAGCAGTAAGCAGGTGCGCATTTTTGATATGATATGTTTCATCCGCATAGTCAAAGAACAGGTATAGTTCTCCTTTTTCAATCTCATTAAAGGCTGTGCGAGCTTGATCTCCTTGAACAGCAGGGAGCAATTCAAAACTGAACAAGTGCCACCTAAACTGATTGGTGTAATGTTTCGCAGCTTTCTTTGCTTCTGCGGAAACCAAACGATCAAACTGATAATCCCATTTTGTAATAATAGGCTCTCTTGTAGCGGATTCGAGTATGATTCCACGTTCAATCAGTGCATGAACCGATTGCTGATACGCATATTCACGGACATGAACATCATAATCAGTAATTTTCTCCACGATCTGTTCAATCAGTTGGGTTCGAGTTTCTCTTTCCTGTGCGTCACTAATTTTTTCTATTTCTTCTTCCAACTGATGAAGCTCTTTTAAATTCATTATGCGAAATATAATACTTTCCATTGATTTACACCTCCAGTCTATTCCTTTTCCGCTAACATCCACGGAAGTGTTACCCAAAATTCTAGATCAAAATGTGGTGTTGGAAAACCGGGCGCTCCATAGGGATATATCTCATGGCAACATCGAGCTTCGCCCCAATCAGTAACCGTGCTTTTAGCCGTATCTTCATTCAGTATGCGACCGGCAATGCGGTAGCTGAATTGATACAAGTGACCGCCATCTTTCGGCATAATTTCGCATACATAGGTAGCTTTTTCTGGTTCAATATTGAGTTCTTTCAGAATAGTATGGATCGATTCTGGCAGCTCATTGTGTTTTGCTATCTCCAAGAAATTGCGACAGTGTTCACATTCGCACCCCCAAGTGCCTTTCACAGAATACCATTCAGCTGTTTCAGTTTCGTTAATTTCAACTTCAAAATCCCATAGGTCTCGTTTTAGCATTTCGGACACCACCTTTCTCACAGATAACACCAATCAGATATAATTTTATTACATCCATTATTAGATATAGTTTTAGTAATATAAGAAATATCAGTTCACAAATTATTTCTTATTTCCTTTAATACCGATAATAGAGTAAGCAACCAGGAAAATAAAACCTATTATACGCATAATATCGCAAGCCATTGTTCCATATGCACTTCTTACTGGGAAGCTACCCAGTAGAAATAATGCACTTAATATTGCCAAAATAATGCGAATAATTTTTTTATTCATTGGGCACCTCCTCATTATTCCCAAGTAAGCAGATAACTTCCAGAAGCCGATTTGAATCGGAACATTAAAAATTATCTCTTTTTTGCATCAATGTGAATAACGGCACTCGGCTGTGTGTTACTCAATTGCAAAATACACTGTTTTCTGGCATCCATGAGTTCCATAGCTATTTCGCCTTGGTTATTTCCAATTCAAGATTAAAATGTACTGAACCACTTTTTCATGTACTTTTGATAATTCCAAATGTCAATACACCGACTAAAGCACAGGCAATACTTACTACCATCGTTACTGAAAAATTGACTTTTGCTGACACCTTTCTTTGCTTAAGATAACGCATAATGGTATGCACGATGACAAGCAAAGCAGTCATGTACAGTATTCCAAATATCAAACCTTGAGTAGCACCAGCACTGGGAATAGATAATAGCATACACACTAATACAGTCATGAGCAAAACAAACAGAAAATTTTTTGCCAAGCAAGTATCTTTAGGAAGATAAAGACAATCTTCTTCAAGCACTGTTCGTTTAGCTTTCTTGTACCAACGAAAATAAGCAATCGGCTCCGTAGTCATTGAAATTAGGTAGAGCACCAACATACAACTCGACCAAAGCCTACTTGCGTTTGCAAGTGTATCAACAGGGCGGTGAAAAGTTGATAAGCAAAAAGCCCCAAATTCATCAAACCAAGAAGCAGCCTCAACTAGAAGTTCACATAGTACAACTTTCTCCGCAGCATTGCGGATATTATTAGAAACACCTACCAGCACATCTTATCACGAGCCTTTAATTCCTCGTTTACACTTTGCTGCTCCTGAATTTGTTGGATTAACAATTTTATTCTCTGATGAGCCGCATCATCAAAATTATTCAGATAAGATACCAGTTTTCAATCGAACAAAAGTTCCGTATAAAGCCAATGTCGATGCTCTTTTATGTAATTCAGATGCATTCGACCATACTTCACGTATCGAGGTTCTTCGTCTTTAGAAATTTCCAAATCAATCCGGATAATACATTTCGCCTTCGCCTAAAGCGTATGCGCCGCCTAATTCTTTAAAAATCGTCTTCATATGCTGCTCCTCCTTGAAATCAGCAATGACCTTTAGATCATTGCAAAATGTTCAATAGCAGCGCGGATAGCATCTTCATTTTCTTTCGGACACTGTGGCACTTTATGATTTTCTTTCTAAGAGATATTGTAATGCTCTCTTAGGTAAATGCCACATTTCCTCTTGATTTGGGAAATATATAATGTTGATACCTTTAAGCCAAATTCTTTCAGCACATAATTCTTGATTTCCTAATAAGTTGATTTTGATTCCGCAGATGTAATATCCAGTTAGTCCAAATTAAGGTCGAGCCCTATTACATTATCCGGTTTTTGTTGGGATAAAAGAATCACCGTCTCTACATGTTTTGTTCTAGGAAACATATCAAAAGGTTGTACGAATTCAACTTTATAACCGTTTTCAACTAAAAATTTACAGTCTCTAGCAGCTGTTGAAGGATTACAGCTTATCATTGATATTTTAGGAACATTCATGCTTATAATGGCATTAAGCGTATCCTTATCGCAACCTTTTCTAGGCGGATCAACAATGACAGCAGTAGGTAAGAAGTTTTCTTGTAGCAACATTTCAGCAGCCTCTTTAGCATCAGCACATATGAATCTAGTATTGCTTAGTCCCATTTTTTTTGAATTGATTTTTGCATTTTTTATTGCTTGTGGGACTATTTCTACACCTACTAATTCCTTAATTGCATCGGCCATAGATAAACCTATTGAACCGGTACCACAGTACATATCAAGTAAAATATCATTCTTTGACAAATTTAACGACTGCTTTGCTATATTATATAAACGATCTGCACCATCGTGATTCACTTGATAAAATGAGTGTGGACTTATTTCGATTTCTACACCACAAAGAATATCTGTAATCTTTCCATCTCCAATAAGTACTACATTTTTATCGCCTAAAATAACATTTGTATTTTTATTATTTACATTTATAACTATTGTTGTTATTTCATTAAATTTTTCTTTGATTAGATGGCAAAGTTCATCACGATTCGGAAAATTTGATTTTGTACATACAAGACAAAGCATTATTTGGTTTGTTTCAAAACCTTTACGTAGATATATATGTCTTATAATTCCTGATTGTTTTTCTTCATTATAAGCAGGAATTTTTAATTTGTTCATAAGTGATACTGTATATTGCGCAATATTATTTAAAATTACTGGTTGTAATGAACAATCTTCACAAGGAACAATTCTATGGCTTCTTTTAGCATAAAATCCTGTTATGGCTTTTCCGTTTTCATCACTTCTTACAGGAAATTGAGCCTTGTTTCTATATCTTTCATATTCATTACAAGACATAGTTGGATTTATAACACAATCTATTTTTCCTATTCGTTCAAAAACGGATTTGACAAAATTATACTTGGCTTTTTTTTCAGCTTCATAACTAATATGTTGAAAATCACATCCACCACAAACACGACTTATAGGACAGGTAGGAGTAATTCTATCTATTGATTCATTTATTATTTTTTCGCATCTGCCAAAACAGTATCCAGATAATACTTTAGTTATTTTTATTTCACACAAATCACCTATTGCAGTAAAAGGAACAAAAATAACTATATTTTCATATTTTGCAACACCATTGCCATCGCTAGAGTAGTCCACAATTCTTGATTTTATTATATCATTCTTTTTTAACATATTTTTCCCTTAGATTATTGGTTTAATGTATATGGTTTTGTCGATAACATCAAATTCTAAATTTTCAAATGGATAAATTTTATTCTGTATGTTTTTTAAAACAATATTTCTAGTTTCAAAATAATCTTTATAGTTTATAAGACAAATTTTTATGTAAGGAAATTCAGAATAATTGTTATGACTAGCAAAATCCATTCCTAATATTTCAATTCCATCACTATATGGTGTATAGTTATTAGGAAAAAGGATTAGAGATGAACTATCGAGAATAAAAAAGGCTTCATTTAATTTTTTATTCTCTTCACAATAATTTATGATGTCTCCATTGGACAGGAAGATTTCATCAAGTTGTTGAAGAGGAATGCCTAAAAGTTCGATATTTTTTAATAAACTTTCATAAAAAGTTTGTTGCACAATACTCAATTTTTCAGGCTTAATAACAGAAAAAGTAAAAATTTTATTATCATCTCGGTCTTTTATTTCGTTCTGCCAGATATTTTTTATATAGCCAGCAAAAGCCTCTCCAATATATGTATAATTAGCACTTATACAAAAAGCTTTATCATATGTGTTTAAAATATCTTTATTTATATCATTCATCATAAAAAAAACAGAGATATTTTTACTTTTACATAAATTTATTATTTCTTGTACATTTTCTTCAGAAATATCGTCATCGCATATTGTCAAACTTTCAAGAGATGATAATATTTCATTTGAAAGAATTGTGGAATATTCATTTGCCGATTTTAGAACATATTTGTTGGTTTCATTTTCTTCCAAACTATACTGCTCATAAATCTCCTCGAATGTAGGAGAAATAATATTTAGGTTGTATTTTATTACTTCTTCTTTGTTACAACCCGTGAAAAATATTAACAAAAAAAGAAATGGAATCAAAAATTTCAAATATCTCATTATTCACCTTGTTTTTCGATACTCTGAATATATTTACTTGGCGGAATTTTTTTTATTTTTTTAAATACTCTTGAAAAATAGAATTGGTCAAAGAAACCAACGGAAACAGCTATTTGTGCGATTGACAAATTTGTGTTTTTAATAAGATTGCAGGCTTCGTTTATTCTATATTCAGTTAGATAATCTATTGGACTTTGATTGAGATTAGAGACAAAAACTCTATATAAATGGCTACGACTTATCCCAACAGCATTTGCAATATCATCAACGCTGATATCGGTTGAATAGTTAAATTGTATATATTTTATTGCTTCGATAACATAATTTGATTGTGTAACAGAAGGAGTAGGAAAAATAAGACTACTTTCTTCAATTAGTTTTGCGAGAAAAAGGTAAAGGTATCCAAGCATTGCAGCAGAATTTTTTATTGAGTTTCCACTATGTTCATAAATTTGATAAAGATACTCTTTACAAGTTTCATAATCTTTTGGAGAATAGGTTGGGCAGTTTTCTTTAAAAGGTAGGACAGAAACTATTTTTTGAGCATAAGTACCATTGAATCCCACCCAATAATATTCCCAAGGTTCATTCTCATCAGCTATATAAGATACAATTTGAGAAGGCTTTATTAGGAACAAATCTCCAGCTTTTAGTTCATAAGATTTACCATCACAAATATATCTACCTTTTCCGGAAACAACAAAATGAATTAAAAAATGGTCACGAACACCAGGCCCCCATGAATGTTCAGGAGTGCAACTTTGTAATCCGCAATTAAATATAGCAAGACTTACATTATCAATAAGATTTTGTTTATAAGATTGTTTGTAAGGATTAGTCATTTTATACCTCCGTTTCTCACTTATATATATAATATGATATTTAATTATAAAAATCAACAAAAATCCATA